>JAFRFY010000041.1 GCA_017434085.1 Clostridia bacterium | reverse complement strand
GGTAATCCTTTAATTCCGTCAGGCTGTTTAAGGCCTGGTCGTTGGCGGCCACATTTTGGAAGGTGCACGCCCGCTTCCGCTCCTGCGGCACTGCGCCCTTCACGCTGCCGCCGCTTACGCGCTGGTACTGGGGGCGAAGCACCGCCGCGCCCGCCAGGCCGATCAGCGCCGATACCACCAGACCCCGGGACAGCACGCCCCTAAAGTCCGCGCCCGCGCCCAGCGTCGCGCTCAATATGATGCCGCATACCGCCGCCAGCGCCGCCGCCGCGACCAGCATCGGATACAATCGCTTCATAAAATACCCCCTGTAATAAGGTGTCATGTGTATTGTAACCCAACGCGGCCGGCATGTCCACGCACAAGTTCTGGAAACCGTGTCTAATCCCGGGGCAAATGGGAAACAATAGGCGTGATAACCTTGTTGACGGGGCGATATCATGCGAAAAAAGCTGTTATGGATTGCATTGGCAGTCCTCATACTCTCCATCGGGGGCCTGATCTGGAAGCTGGACATCCCCCACTGGCAGGCGCTGGACCTGTCGAAGCTGAACACCGCCGGGGCGACGGAGGTGTTCGACGCCCACGGCCAGGCGGCGGGCACGCTGCACGGCAGGGAGAACCGCCGCTGGGTGCCGCTGGAATCGGTGCCGGAGAAGGTGCAGGACGCCTTCATCGCCGCGGAGGACCTGCGCTTCTACCGGCATAAGGGCGTGGACGTCTACCGGCTGTTCGGCGCGCTGTGGAACGATATCAAAACCATGAGCTTCTCCCAGGGCGGCTCCACCATCACCCAGCAGCTCATCAAGCTGACCCACCTGTCCAGCGCCAAGAGCCTGTCCCGGAAGGCCCAGGAGATCGCGCTTGCCCTGCGGCTTGAGAAGGTGATGAGCAAGCGGCAGATCCTGGAGGCGTACCTCAATACCGTGTACTTCGGCCACGGGGCCTACGGCATCGAGGCGGCGGCCAACGTGTACTTCGGCCACGGCGCGTCCGAGCTCACCGTGGCCCAGGGGGCGCTGCTGGCGGGCATCATCAAGGCCCCCTCCACCTACGCGCCCCACCTGAACCCGGAGAAGTCCGAAAAGCGCAGGAACGGCATACTCAACACCATGGAGGAGAAGGGCTTCATCACCCACCGGGAGGCGGAGGACGCCCGGGCGGAGCCGGTCGCGCTCGTCGAGGGCCAGGGGGAGGGCCGCCGGTTCGCGTGGTACATGGACGCCGTGCTGACCGAGGCCACCGAGGCGCTCAGGCTGTCCGGCGACGACGTGCTGACCGGCGGCTACCGCATCTCCACGGGCCTCGACCCCGCCATGCAGGCCGCGGCGGAGGCGCTGTTTGAGGACGCCGACCGCTTTCCCGCCGCCGCCTCGGACGGCACCCCCGTGCAGGCGGGGCTGATCACGCTGGACAACCAGTCCGGGGCGGTGCGCGCCGTTGTGGGTGGCAGGCAATACGACGTCGCCCTGGGCCTCAACCACGCCACGCAGATCAGGCGGCAGCCGGGCAGCGCCTTCAAGCCCATCTCCACCTACGCCGCCGCCATCGACGCCTACGGCTTCGTGCCCTCCTCCACCGTGGAGGATACGCCCCGCACCTTCGACGGCAACTACACCCCCAAGAACGCCGGCGGCAACAGCTACGGCACGGTGACGCTCAGGGAGGCGCTGTCCCGGTCGCTGAACATCGCCACGGTGGACCTGGCGGACCTGATCGGCACCGAGGCCCTGCGGCAGTACGCCCAGCGCTTCGGCGTGCCGCTGTCGGAGAAGGACGTCAACCTGTCGCTGGCGCTGGGGGCGCTGACGGACGGCGTGTCCCCCGAGGTGTTGGGTGCGGCCTACTGCGCGCTGGGCAACGGCGGCATGCGGGTGGCGCCGCACTTCATCAACGAGATCCGGGACAAGTCTGGCCGGGTGGTCTACCGCGCCCCCGTCCGGCAGGAGCGCGCGGTGCGGGACGCCACCGCCTACATGCTCACCGACATGCTCAAGACCGCCGCGAAGTCCGGCAGCGCCAGGGCCCTCAAGCACAGCGGCCTGCCCGTGGCGGGCAAGACCGGCACCGTGAGCGAATCCGACGGCAAGGGCACGCGCGACATCTGGACGGTCGCCTACACCCCCGAGGTGTCCACCGCGGTGTGGATGGGCTTCGACGCTCCGGACGCGAAGCACGCCATGCCCGCCTCCGAGGGCGGCGGCGGCTATCCCGCGAAGCTGTGCGCGGCGTTTTACAAGTCCGTGTCCGGGGAGCTGAGCGGCAAGGATTTCAAGAAGCCGAAGACGGTCAAGACCGCGCTGGTGGACAGGGTGGCGCTTGAGCAGGAGCACCGCGTACTGCTGACCACCGGCGACACCCCCGCCGAATACGCCGAGGCGGAGCTGTTCCGCGCGGACGACATGCCCACGGACTACTCCGAAAACTGGACCGCGCCGCGCATGGTGGCCGACCTTCGGCTGCTGACCGGCCCCGGGGAGACGCCGGTGCTCGCCTTCACGGCGCAGGACGCCCGGGCGGAATACCAGCTCGTCCGGCAGTCGAATGGCAAGACGGAGGAGATCGCCGTGCTGACCGGCGAGCCGGGACGGGAGGTCCGCTTCGCCGACGTGACCCACGATACCGCAAAGCCCGCCGACTACGTGCTGATGCCCCGAAACGCGCTGCTCCGCGCGCTGGGCACGGTGCTCACCGGCCCCCAGTCCGCCTCGGTCCACTACGCCCCCGGCGGCCTGCTGAACATGCTGATGGGCGCCGGCACGGCCGAAGCCACGCAGGCGCCCACGGAGATCGAAGTGACGGATGGTATATCGTTGTTTGAATAAGAGAGTGTGGAGTGTGGAATGTGGAGTGTGGAGTTATAGAGTGTCTGAGAACGGTTCACCGTGATTATCTACAATATAAACACTATTCTTCGCGGTAACCGATGGATCCATTGCCCTCGGTGCTTGGTGCGCGGCAAACTGTAACTCCACTCTCCACTCTCAACACTCCACACTCAATCATCACCCATGCTCCCGCAATCCGAACAACCGCTTCAGTATGCTCTTTACACCAACTCGGGTTCCGGTTCGGGTTCGGGGATGAATATGAGCTTTTCGTCCTGCTCTGAGGCGCGCACGCGGTCGCCCAGCTTGATACGGCCCGTGAGGATCTCCTCGGACAGCGCGTCCTCCACCATGCGCTGTATGGCCCTGCGCAGGGGACGCGCGCCGTACTGGAGATCGTAGCCCTCCTTGGAGATCAG
>JAFRFY010000040.1 GCA_017434085.1 Clostridia bacterium | reverse complement strand
CGTATTGGCAATGATGCTGGTCCTCTCCGCCGCGGCCATGGCCGAGACCGTGAAGATCGGCGTGTATGAGCCCGCTTCCGGCGACAGCGGCGCCGGCGGAAAGCAGGAGATGCTGGGCATGCAGTATGCCAACAAGGAGACCCCCACCGTGGAGATCGGCGGCACGACCTATGACGTCGAGTTGGTCTATGCGGACAATGGCTCCTCCACCGACAAGGCGCCTTCCGCCGCGCAGAAGCTGGTCTCCGAGGGCGTTTCCGTGGTGCTGGGCAGCTACGGCTCCGGCGTGTCCATTGCGGGCAGTCAGTACTTTGCCGACGCGAATATTCCCGCCATCGGCGTCACCTGCACCAATCCGCAGGTCACCGCGGGCAACGACCACTATTTCCGCATCTGCTTCCTGGATCCCTTCCAGGGCACCGTTCTGGCCAACTATGCCTCCAAGGAGCTGGGCGCGACCACCGCGTACTGCCTGGGCGAGCTGGGCAATGACTATGACCAGGGCCTTCTGACCTACTTCAAGCAGGCTTTCGAGGGTCTGGGCGGCACCGCGATCGTGGAGAGCTTCCCCACCGGTACCGCAGACTTCACCTCTTACCTGACCAATGCCGCCAACTATGGCGCGCAGGTATTCTTCTGCCCCGTGTCCATCGCCTATTCCACCCAGATCGTGCAGCAGGCCGCCAGCCAGGGCGCGACCTTCCCGATCCTGGGCTCCGACACCCTGGACAGCAACGTCGTGGCCGAGGCCGCCAAGGGCACCAACGTGGCCGTGATCATCACCACCTTCTATCAGGAAGGCGCTACCCCCGCGTTCGACGAGGGCTTCAAGGCCTGGCTGAACGAGGATTCCGAGGCCATGACCAACAACGGCGGCAACGACATGATCTCCGCCGTGTCCGCCATGGGCTATGACGCCTATTACACTGCGCTCGAGGCCCTGAAGGCCGCCGGCTCCACCGATGCCGCGGCGGTCAAGGCCGCCCTGCCGTCCGTGACGCTGACCGGCGTGTCCGGCGCGATTGCCTTCGACGAAGTGGGCGACGCGATCCGCAATTCCGCCTTCATCAAGAAGATCAACAACGAGACCGGCGACTGGGAGTTCGTGACCGAGCAGACCGTCGAATAAGAACCCCACCCGAACCTTCGGCGGAGGCTTTCGCCTCCGCCGATGCTTGATTAATCGCCGTAGCTTACGGCAGATTGTAGGGGCGCCGTTGCGGCGTCCGCCCGAGTACAAAGCACATCCCTGTACCTGGCGGGCGGCGCAACGCCGCCCCTACGGCGGTTAAGCGAACGACTGAGCTTAAAGGAGCGTTCCCGACATGTGGAATACCGTATTTCCCTATATCCTCTCCGGCATATCGGTGGGCGGGCAGTACGCGCTGATTGCCATCGGCTACACGATGGTCTACGGCATACTGCGCCTGATCAACTTCGCCCATGGCGATGTGTTCATGGTGGCCGGCATCATCATGGTGTATATGGCGGCCAGCGGTGTGCCGCTGTGGCTGTGCATCCCGCTGGTGCTGGTGCTGACGGCGATCATCGGCTTCGTGATCGAGCGCGTTGCCTACAAGCCGCTGCGCAACGCGCCCCGCATGAGCGCCATGATCTCGGCCATCGGCGTCAGCTATACATTGCAGAACCTGGTG
>JAFRFY010000039.1 GCA_017434085.1 Clostridia bacterium | reverse complement strand
GCCTGCCCGTCCGTGGCGGCGTGACCGGCGACGACAAGGTGGAGTGGATGCTGCGCGCCTCCCCGGAGGCCGCCATGGCCCGCGCGGCCCGGGCGCTGTCGGCCCGGGGCGAGGGCGCGCCCCTTCAACCGTGCGACGCCGCCGCCATCGCCGCGCTCTCGGAGCTCGCGCCGGAGCGCCCGGATATCCGACGGGACTTCGACCGCCTGCGCGCCGCACTCTCCCACGGGGAGTCCGCCCAGCGGCTGGACCCCGAAACCGCCCGGGCGCTCTACGGCGAGATCAAACGGCAGAGCGTCACCCGGCTGGAGCGCTTCGCCCAGTGCCCCTTCGCCTACTTCACCCAGTACGGCCTGAGCCCTCAGCGCGTGGAGCCCTACGTGCTCAGCGTGCAGGACGAGGGCACCTTCTTCCACGACGCCGTGCGGGCGTTTTTGTCCGAATCGAAGGGCGACCTGAACGCCATCGACATCCCCACCGCCGAGGCGCGGATGGACCGCATCGCCGACGACCTGCTCGCCCTGATGGCCAAGCGCGGTCCCCTGGGCGACAGCGCCGTGGCCCTGGCGGAGCGGCGGCGTCTGAAGGCTACCGCCCGCACCTGCGCCGGGGTATTGACCGAACACATGCAGGGCAGCCGCTTTGCCCCCGCCGACCTGGAGGCCGACTTCGGCCGGGAGGACGGCAATGCGCGGCTGATCGTGGACGCCTCCTCCGGCCGGTGCGTGCTGGAGGGCCGCATCGACCGCATCGACGATTGGGCCGAGGGCGGCTACCTGCGCGTGATCGACTACAAGCGCGGCGGCAAGGCGCTGAACCTGGACGCCGTGTACCACGGGCTGAGCCTGCAGCTGCCGGTGTATCTGGCCGCCGCCATGAAGCGCCGCGGGGAATTAAGTGCCGGGGTGTACTACTTCAACCTCGACGAGGGCATCCTCACGCTGCAGACCACCGACCCGAACGTCGTCGAAAAGCAGCGCCGCGGCGCCTTCCGCATGAACGGGCTGACCGTCGACGACCCCGAGGTGCTCGCGGCACAGTCCCCCAGCTTTCCCGAGGTGCTGAACGTGCGGGTCACCCGGGACGGCGCGCTCTACAAGGGCAGCCTCGCCACCGACCAGAAGGGCTTCGCCGCGCTGACGGCCCACACCCTCAAGATGGCTGCGGAGCACCTGGACGCCATACGCGACGGCAAGGCCGACATCGCCCCCGCGTCCTATCGCCTCAGCACCCCCTGCGCCTGGTGCGACTGGCGGCCCGCCTGCCTGTTCGACGCCCGCCTCGACGCCCCCTCCGTGCGCCGCTTCGCCTCTATTAAGGGGGATGAGGTGATGGGGAAGGTTATTCTGGAAGACAGCGGTGAATAATTCCCAATTCCCAATTCCCCAAAGGGGGTTTCACCTTGTACAACGACACCTACGACACCTACGACATCGTCGTCATCGGCGCGGGGCACGCGGGCTGCGAGGCGGCGCTGTGCTGCGCGCGGCTGGGTTTGAAGACCCTGCTGATGACGCTGAACCTGGACGCGCTGGCCATGATGCCCTGCAACCCGTCCATCGGAGGCACGGCGAAGGGCCATCTGGTGCGGGAGGTGGACGCGCTGGGCGGCGAGATGGGCCGCGCCATCGACGACGTGTTCATACAGTCCCGGATGCTGAACACCCGCAAGGGCCCTGCGGTACACTCCCTGCGGGCGCAGGCGGACAAGAAGGCCTACCAGCTTCGCATGCGCCGGGCGGTGGACGATTGCCCAAACCTCGACCTTCGGCAGGCGGAGGCGCGGCGCATACTGGTCGAGAACGGCAGGGTGACGGGCGTGGAGACCACCACAGGCTCGACGGTTTATTGCCGCGCGGCGGTGGCCTGCTGCGGGGTGTACCTGAACAGCCGCATCATCATCGGGGAATGCAGCTGGAACGGCGGTCCCCAGGGGCTGATGGCGGCCAACGCTCTGACGCAGAACCTCATCGACCTGGGCTTTTCAATACGCCGCTTCAAGACCGGCACCCCCGCGCGGCTGGACGGGCGCACCGTCGACTTCGACCGCATGGAGCCCCAGTACGGCGACGACCCCATCGTGCCCTTCTCCTTCCTGACAGACCCGGCGACCCTCAAAAACCGGGCCATGTGCTACCTGACCTACACCACCCCGGAGACCCACCGCATCATACTGGACAACCTGCACCGGGCCCCCATGTACTCCGGCACCATCCACGGCACCGGGGCGCGCTACTGCCCGTCCATCGAGGACAAGGTGGTACGCTTCAAGGACAAGGACCGCCACCCGATCTTCATGGAGCCCGAGGGCCTCTACACCCACGAGTGGTACGCCCAGGGCATGTCCACCTCCATGCCGGAGGACGTGCAGCGCATGATCTACGCCTCCATACCGGGGCTCGAGCACGCCAAGCTGCTCCGGCTGGCCTACGCCATCGAGTACGACTGCATCGATCCCCAGCAGTTGAACGCCGACTTCGGCGCGAAGCACATCGAGGGGCTGTACTGCGCGGGACAGATCAACGGCACCTCCGGCTACGAGGAGGCCGCCGCCCAGGGGCTCTACGCCGGCATCAACGCCGCCATGTACTGCCGGGGGCGCGCGCCGTTTACGCTCAGCCGCGCCGACGCCTACCTGGGCGTGCTGGTGGACGACCTGGTCACCAAGGGCGTGGACGAGCCCTACCGCATGATGACCAGCCGCGCCGAGTACCGGCTGCTGCTCCGGCAGGACAACGCCGATCTGCGGCTCACGGAGAAGGGCTACGAGATCGGGCTGGCGTCGGAGGAGCGCTACCGGCGGATGCTGGAGAAGAAGCGGCTCACCGACGAGGGCAGGAAGCTGTTGGAGAAGTACCGCCTCACCGAGCGCCTGCGCCGCAGCGAGGAGACCTACGACCGCCTGAGATCGGAGAAGCCGGAGCTGCCCGACTATCCCCCGGAGGTCAAGGAGCAGCTGGAGATCGAGACCAAGTACGAGGGCTACATCTGGCGTCAGACCGCCGACCGGCAGCGCTTTTTGAAGATGGAGGACACCCCGCTGCCCCCCGACGCCGACTACCTGAACATGGCCGGGCTGCGCATTGAGGCCCGGCAGAAGCTGGACGCGAAGCGCCCCCAGTCCCTGGGCCAGGCCAGCCGCATCCCCGGCATCAATCCGGGGGACGTGACGGTGTTGATGATTTGGCTGAAGGGGTTAGGGAGTAGGCAGTAGGGAGTAGGGAGTAGGGGTTATGTCGGTACGAACCCCAATGTAGGGGGCTGTTGCATTAACGTAAAGATGCACAAAACCAATAAGAAATAGTGCGGGCGATGAGGGCATCGCCCCTACGACGGGGACAATTCCCTGCCGGCGTCGGCGATACAAAAACGCGGCGGCCCGGTCTCCTTCAAAAAAGAAACCGAAGCCGCCGCGCATCCGACGGTCATATGTCGCGGTCAGTCCTCAAACCACAGCTGGTTGATGCCCACCTCCGGGCTGAACCTGCGCCCGACGCGCCCGGGGATGACGCGCACCACGATCTCCGCGGTCAGGCTGACGACGGCGCGGTTCAGGTGCCCGCCGTATATGCCGCCGCCCTTCTCCGCCGCGCACATGTGCAGGTGCAGGTAGGGCTTCCCCGCCATCGCGGTCAGCGTGCCCACCAGCGAGGTGATCTCGTAATTGCCCTGGAAGCTGCGGGCGTCGTAGGTGCCGTTGGTCGCGTCGAACACGCCCGCCTCGAACGCGCTGACGGCGCCCAGGCCGCCGATCTCCGCCAGCTGTATGTGCTCGCGCCCGGCCAGCTCCATAAGCGACGCGCAAATCTCCTCGCCCGGGTCCAGCCGCACCACGAGGGTATCCGAGTATCTTCGATAGTCCATGAGCCTGCCTCCTCGGGATGATTTATACTATCATTATACCCTGCCCGACGCCTTTTTTCAACCGCTTTTTGCCCTGCCGCGCCCTTGTGCGCCGCCCCCGAATGCGCTATAATGGAACCAACGCCCCGCGCACGCGGGGATCTACGAACGAACACGGAGGAACACATGGAAAACACACCCAATCCCACGAAGCTCGCCATACTGATCGACGCGGAAAACGTCGTGGCGAGCCACGCCGATTTGATCTTCGCCCAGGCCGAGGCGATGGGCGAGATCGCGGCGAAGGAAATCTACGGCACGGCGGCGGCGCTGACCGCCTGGGTCGCGCCGGTGCTGAAATACGCCATCCACCCGAACCTGACCATACGCGCCAGCAAGGGCAAGAACTCATCGGATATCGCGCTGGTGATCGGCGCGATGGACCTTTTGCAGGCCGGCATGGAGACCATCGTCATCGCCTCCAGCGACAGCGACTTCTCCGCGCTGTCCGTGCGCCTGCGCAACGCCGGGGTCAACGTGATCGGCATGGGCACCGAGAAGTCCAACGCGCTGTGGCGCATGGCCTGCTCGTCCTTCATCGTGCTGGAGCATCCCGCCCCCGCGCCGAAGCCCCAGAGCGCGCCCCCGGCGGAGGCCGCGGCCCCCGCGGCGGCGGAGAGCGCCCCGAAGCAGGCCAAAAAGACCGCGGCGGCGGAGAGCGCCCCGAAGCAGGCCAAAAAGTCCGCGTCCGCAAAGCAGACGGGCACCCACAAGGAGCGCATGGCCGTCATACAGCAGTTCATCGAGAAGCTGCTGGATCAAAACGGCGGGCGGGTGCTGGTGAATTCGCTGTTCATGGGGCTGAACAAGCTGCCGGAGTACAAGGCCGACCGGCAGGGCTCCGGCCGCAAGCCGCTGAACTATTTTAACAGCACCTTTGCCGATATCTTCCAGGTCGTCAACAGCGCTGACGGCAAGTCCTGGGTCTACCGGGCGGGCGCCGATCCGCTGCCCGCCGGGGACGAGCCCGCCGATGAAGGCGCCGTGGAGGCACCCGAGGTCGCGGAGGCCGGGGAGATCGCCATGGAGCCCGAGGAGACCGTCATGGAGATGGAGGAGGCTGCCGCGGAGATAGAGGCCCCCGAGGAGAGCGCCCTCGACGCGGAGGAAAGCCCGGCGTCGGAGGACGCCCCCGAGCCCGCGGCGGAGGACGCCGGGGACGCGCGTCCCGACCTGGCCCGGCGGCTCATCGACGGCGGCATGGACGCCGGGGTCGCGGAGCGTATCGCGCCGCTGTTCGAGCATGCCGGCAACCTGCGCGCCGCCTACAACGAGATCCGCAAGATCTACGGCAATAACGACGGCCGCGCCTATTACCATCAGGCCAAGGCCGTCATCGACGCCGAGGGGTGAGACGGAATTAAACCAACAGCGGGTGATGCGCGCATCACCCGCTGTTGATTCGTCTGTCAGCCCTACCCCGCCTTCGGCAGATATTCCCTCAGCCGCTCGATGGGCACGGGGCGGGAATACTTATAGCCCTGCAAATAGGAGGCGGACATCTCCCGGCATCGCTCCTCGTCGCCATCGTCCTCCACGCCCTCGTAGAGCACGGAGTACTCCATATCCCTGAACAGGTGCGCCAGGTTCTCCACGATCTTCTCGGAGCGCCGGTCGGCGCCGCTGGCGATGACCAGGGACCGGTCGAACTTGATGATGTCGAAGGGCAGCTCCATGATGCGCTCCATGTTGGAATAGCCGGTGCCGAAGTCGTCCAGGTAGAACTGTATGCCCTTGCCGCGCAGCTCCTCGATCTTCTCCTTCATGAGCATGAAGTCCGCCTCGCTGCGGGATTCGGTCAGCTCGATGGCGATCTTCTCGCCGGGCACGCTGTTGTCGCCGATGATGCGGTTGACGTCGCTGCAGAAGGCGTCGTCCTTCAATTCCAGCACCGACACGTTCACGCTGATGCGGCTGATCTGGAAGCGCTCGTCCGTCAGCCGCTTGATCTCCCGGCAGGTCTTGTGCAGTATGATCTCCGTGAGCACGTGGATGAAGCCGTGGTTCTCCGCCAGGGAGATGAACTGGTCCGGGAACACCAGCCCCGTCTCGTCCAGCTTGAGCCGCATCAGGGCCTCCGCGGTGTCGAAGCGGCCGGTCTGCAGGTTGTACACCGGCTGGCAGAAGGCCAGCACCCGCGGGTCGTCCAGATCCCGCTTGTTGTAGATGTCCGTCAGCTCCCGCAGTATGTACTCGCTGCGGTTGAAGCGGTCGATGTCCTCCTGGCCCGCCCGGCGGATCGTGTTCTCGGGCATGCTCTTCTGGATGCTCCGGATCAGGCTGACGTACTCGTTTTTGCGGCTGATCTCCTCCATGGATTCGCCGATGACGATCTTGTAGGGAATGTGAAAGCGCTCGTACTGCCTGCCGAAGCTCTCCAGGAGCCGCTCGATCCGCCGCTCGTAGTCCGGGTTGGCGCGCTTCGGGGCGATGAGTATCATGTGGCCGTTGCCGATCTGGAACACCACGCTGTTGCGGAAATAATCCCCGGTGAACCGGCGCACCACCGCCCGGACCTCCGTCGGCAGCTCCTTGCCCTCGCTGTCGTACTCCGGCAGCTGTATGCTCAGGTACACGAACGACGCCTTCCGGGCGTACATGTATCGAATCATGTCCTCCATGGCGTGGATGTCCACCGACCCCAGGGTCACGTTGTAGGGGTTGGAGTGCATGATGTACATCATGGCGATCACGGGGAACACGAAGGTCATGGTGGTCAGCGAGGACTGGTTCAGCGCCAGCTGCCCGAACCGTATGACCAGGGAGACGGCCATGGTGCCGTAGAAGCCGTACATGACCCGCTTGTACAGCAGGTTGCCCACCCGGTTCATCAGCACCACCAGCACCATGATGAACAGTATGTATCCGATCAGGAAGAGGTTCGTCCTGTTGAGGACCGTGCCGTCCGCCGCGATTTTGAAGCCCGCGCCGCTGAGCGTCAGTATGATGTCCGCGCCCACGTCCCCGATGAGCAGCACCGAGGATATGATCGCCACCGCCCGCGCCTTTTTGTGCTCCAGCCCGGACACCACGGTGGTGTACAGCGTAAAGAGGAACAACACGTCCAGAAGCAGGGCGTGGTAAAGTATCCGCATGGCGTAGATCAGGGGATAAAGGTTGGGATTGTGGGGGACCAGCAGGGTGTGGTAGCCTATGTTGATCAGCGCGGCGCACACCAGCTGGCCGACGATGCTCATGAATATGCGGAAGCTGCGGGTTCGGCTGACATAGGATGTCGTCAATAGTATGACCATGACGACGCAGATGGCAATCACCGCCACGTCGCCCGATAACGTGTAATTGTCGAAGCTCACCTGTGACATGTCAATCCTGATCTCCTGGTAGTGGCATCCCATGGCGTTGGGACATAAGTTTACCTATTGATTATACCACGTTAACGGCATGTTTGTCCATACCAATAATGACCCCGGTTTGACAAATTGGCGTTTTCGCCGGTTTGACAAATTGGCGTTTTCGTCCATCTTGCGAACGGATTTTTTTCATGATATACTGTTGTCGGGACCGTTCGGGGAAAGGCATGGCGCACATGTGACAAACCGTATATATGCCGCGCGCAGGAGGTGAAGCCGCCGTGTATTCTGTACTCTATCTGGAAATCAACCTCATGGCCGTGCTTCTGGTGCTGTTCATACGGTTCAAGACGCTGGGCATCTCCAGGATGGTCTCCCAGAGGAACTTCTCCAACGCTATCGACGCGCAGGTGGTGTTCTTCCTGTCGGACACCGCGGCGGCGCTGATCGTCTCGGGGGCGGTGCCGTTCTCCCGCTTCGGCCTCATGGCCGCGAAGACCGTCTACTTCTTCAGCACCGCCCTGATGTGCCACTTCTGGTTCATCTACTTCGAGCACCTCCAGGGCTCGGAGTTCGTGAAGCGGCGGCGCTATGTGTGGCTGTCCTCCGCGCTGGTGTGGGTGGAGGGCGTGCTGCTCGTCGTCAATTTATTCACGGGCCTGCTGTTTCGCGTGGACGAGGCCAATGTCTACGTCCGCGGCCCGCTGTTCGCTGTGCAGTATCTGCTGGCCTACGTCTACGTGCTGGCCGCCTCCGGGCACGCGCTGGTCGGCGTGCTCATGCACCGCCCGGGCGCGGACCGGCGGACGCTGATCGCCCTGTCGCTGTTCCCGATCGCCCCCGCCGTCGCGGGCATCGTGCAGTTCCTCTGCCCGCAGGTCCCGCTGGCCTGCGCGGCGCTGTCGATGGCCACGTTGGTCCTCTACCAGAACTGGCTGGACGCCATGATCGCCATCGACCCGCTGACCCGGCTGAACAACCGCAAGCAGCTGGCCCACCACTACGCCCAGTGGCAGGCCGCCGCCGACCCGACGCCGATGTACGTGCTGCTGATCGACGCCAACAAGTTCAAGTCGATCAACGACGCCTACGGGCACATCCAGGGGGACGCGGCGCTCTGCCGCATCGCCGACGCCCTCCGCCACTCCTGCGGCGGCCTTCCCCGGCGGGCCAATATCGCCCGGTACGGCGGGGATGAGTTCGTGGTGCTGGTCAGCTCCGAGTCCCCGTCCACCGTCCGGGTGCTGACGGAACGCATCCACGCCACGCTGGCGAAGCTGAACGAAAGGGCCCGCGCGCCCTATGCGCTGAGCGTGAGCATCGGCGTGGCCACGGCGCGGCGCGGGGAGAGCCTGAAGGACGCCCTTGAGGACGCGGACCGGAAGCTCTACGAGGCGAAGAAAAACGCCTGACGGGCATGAAAAGGGCGCGTCCCGAAGGACGCGCCCTTTCTGTGTATGGAACGGTCGTTGTATACCTTACGCCGCCTGAATGGAGGAGACGACGGCGCCCCAGACCAGCTCGGCGTTCTCCACGGACACGGGCGTGCAGGTCACTTCCAGCGCGTAGCCGGCCTCGGTGGTGAAGGTGATGCTCACGCTGTCCTGCTCGGGCATCTTGTAAGAGACGCAGGGGAAGCCGTTCACGGTGCCCTGCTCGATCTCGGTCACGCCGTCCAGGGTGCCCAGGTACTCGGCGTACTGCTCGAGGGTCATGCCCTGCACGTCGACGTACATCACGGCGACCGCCGCGGACTGATCGTCGGGCATGAAGTAGCCGATGTAGCCGTTCGCCTTGTCCTCGTCAGTGAGCTCGGTGGCATTGATGCCGTCGGGCAGCCAAATCTTGATGGCGATCTCGTCGAAGGTGTAGAACTGACCGGTCACGCCGCCGGCCTCCAGAGCGGGCTCAAAGTCTTCCCAGTTCAGCGTGGCAGTCTCCTCGGCCAGCGCGACGGTCATCATCAGGCACAGCGCCATAACAACAGCCAAAATCTTCTTCATGGTGTTTTCTCCTTCCGGGGTACGCTCCCCTTTTACTGTCGGTTGTCTCAACCACGCACTATCATAGCGCAAAGCGCTCAAAAAGTCAAGCATTTGTCACAGGATTGTTGTAGCATTTCTCGCGTTTTGTTGTTACAATCCAGTTGAACCACAGACGCGCCGTATGGAGGGTATTCTATGAAAAGAAAGCTGTTCCTGTCCCTGTTGCTCATCGTCGTGCTGACGCTGCCCGCGCTTTCCGCGTCCGCCGCGAAGTGGACGTACATGAAGGTGATCGTGCAGGACGCGCGGGTCCGCAAGGGTCCCGGGGCCTACGAAATCATCACCTCCCTCGACAAGGGCACCAAGGTGATCTCCACCGGACGGGCGAACAAGTCTTATTACAGGATCATCACCCCGGGCGGGCAGATCGGCTACATCTTCCGCGACCACGTGAAGGCGCTGGCCTCGGCCGATTCGAGCAAGATCTACAAGACGACCGCGAAAGTCAACCTCCGCAGGAAGGCCCGGGCCGGCTCGACGCTGGTCAAGACCCTCAAGGCGGGGACGTATGTGAAGGTGCTGTCCATCTCCGGCGGCTGGACGCACGTCAAGACCGCCGACGGCAAGAAGGGCTACGTGCGGTCGGACCTGATTAAAAAGGTGGGCTGAAACCCGATATTGGAAAGGAGATATGCGATATGAGCAACATCGAGCGCGTGTGCCAGTTCCTGGACGACGCAAAGACCTATTACCTGGCGACGGTGGAGGGGGATCAGCCCCGGGTGCGCCCCTTCGGCACCGCGCTGGTCTACGAGGACAGGCTGTACATCCAGACCGGCAAGGCGAAGGCCGTCTCCCGGCAGATCGCGGCGAATCCGAGGGCCGAGCTCTGCGCCTTCCACGGCGGCACGTGGCTTCGCGTCGCGGGCGCGCTGGTGAACGACGACCGCCGGGAGCCGAAGGTCGCCATGCTGGAAAAGTACCCCACCCTCAAGGCCATGTACGACCCCGACGACGGCAACACGCAGGTGCTGTACTTCAAGGACGCGGTCGCCACGTTCGCCTCGTTCACGGCGGCGCCGGAGGAATTCAGCTTCTGACGGCATGCTCATGCGCGACGCCAGCTTTCGACAATAATTTGACATTTCGCCGCATGCCATTGCCCTCCCCTCCTCTATACGGTATAATACCGTATGGATGACCACTACATATAGGGGAGGCGCTTCCATGAACGACAAACTGACCCGATGGCTCACCCGAATCAGCCAGGTTCCGTCGGCGGATGATCCAGAGTTCGAGGCTTACATCGAGATGCTCATCGAAAGCCGGATAATCGAGGAGGTTGCTTCCTGAACGAATGATCGGCGCGTTCCAGTGGAACGCGCCGGTTTTTTTGTGTTATGGAACAGGGGCTGTGCCGTCACAGGCGATTACGCTATTGCTGCTTCTTTGACGACGTCGCATCCAGGGCCTCCGCGAGGCAGGCGACGCAGACGCTGCCGTGTTTATCGGCGTACCTTTTCAGATTCGTCCCCGCGGGGATCAGGAAGTGGAATTTGACGGCGTCCCCGTCGTACTTGACGCCGATGTCGCTGCTGCAGGCGCCGATGGCCTCGACCACGCTGGCGTCGAGGCTCAGCCACGGGCCCATCACGATCCGCTTCTTGCCCTTTTTCAGGTTCTCGACGACCTTCGCGCAGAAGGCGACGTGGTCCTGATCCTTGTACTCCTTCAGCACCAGTCCGTGTACGCCCTTGACGGAGCCGAAGCAGGTGTGGAAATCCGGCTTCGTGTTCTTGTTCTTGATCGGGATCTTGCGGTTGGTCCTTCGCTTCTGGCGGACGGGCTCCTTCGGTATGATGTGCGGCTTCGGGACGGATTCGGCCTTTTTCTTCTTCTTTGAACCGGTCACCCTTGCGGCGGCGTTCGTCGCGCGGGCGTCGCCAATGGCCGTGGCGGCCTGCAGGCCCTCGGAGGCGCAGGCCAGGCCCGTTGAGAGCAGTATCGCCGCGATAAGGACCGTTATCAATCGCTTCATATGATTACCTGCCTTCTCACCACTGCGCGAATTCCAGCGCCCAGTAGACGCTCGTCGTCTTTTGCTTCTCGTTGTAGAACTTATAGGCGCAGATGCCGATGTTTTTGCCGTTCTTGTCCAGCAATCTGGACAGGCTGCCCTTGCTGGCGACCAGTCCGTCGAAGATGGACTGTGTGCCGCCGAGGTCGTCGGTGTTCACCTTCAGCCGCGCCCTGAGCTCCGAGGGGCTCTTCATGCTGACCGTGGCGGAGGCGGAGCCGTCGGGGCGGTTGCCGCTGTACTTCACGGCGATCTCCCCGGCGCGCACGCACGCCGCGCGGGTCAGCTCCGCGTCCATCACGTAGGGCTTCCGGCCCATGGCGGCGCGCAGCTGGTTGATCAGCCCGAACATGTGGTTGGCCATGGCCTGCTCGTTCTGGACGCCCGCGGGCAATTCGGTAAACACGTTCTGCCTGTCCTGCATGAAGCCTATGAGCATCTTGTGATTGTAGTACAGGCTCGGCTCGGAGGCCAGCGTATAGACGACGCTCTCCGGCGGGTACTGCTGGAGCAGCAGCAGGTCCTGCCGCCGCACCTCCTTGCCGGTAAATTTGACCTTGAAGGTGTTGAAATCGCCCTTCTGGCAGTAGACCTTGAGCTTGCCGATGCTCTTTTTAGCCAGCAGCTTGCCGTTCAGGTACACCGACACGTCGAAGTTGTTGATCCACCGGGCCCGGCCCAGGCCGTCGAGGATGTAGAACGTGGCGATGTACTGGCCCCAGGCGGTGCGCTCCAGCGATTTCATCTGGATCGCCCAGGCCTTTCCGATGCTCTTGACATGCGCCCGGGTGGGTCTGGGGCTGATGTTGTCCAGTATGTTCCGGTAGATTCGGATATTCGCCGTGTACTTTTTGTTGTTGGCCGTCGTGACGGTGATCTTCGTCTTTCCGGGCCTCAGCGGCGTCAGAACGCCGGCGGGGCTGACCACGGCGACCTTCTTGTTGGAGGACTTCCACTTGAGCGTCGTTTGGGCGCCGGCGGGCTCCATCAGCACGTTGAGCTGGACCGGGGCCAGGCCGACGAAGAATGCGTTGCCCTGGCTCAAGTCGATGCCGACGGCGGTGGGCTTGCCGGGATTGTTCACCGTGACCGCGATCTTGATCTTCTTCTTTTTGGAGACGGTGGCCGTGATGGTCGCCTTGCCCTCGCCGACCGCACCGATCAGGCCGGTGCTCGTCACCACCGCGACCTTGTTTTTGGAGCTCTTGAAGGACTTGACCGGCACCGCCATGACCAGCTGCATGGTGTCGCCCAGGTTGAGGGCGACGCTGGTGTTGCCGGTGATCGGCGCGCTGGTGAGGACCTGGGGCGCGGCGGCCTCGGCCATGCCCTTCGCGGCCGCCTCGACCGCCGGTTCCGCGACCGTCGCCGGTTCCGCCGTCGGCTCCGCCTCCGGCAGCTGGTCGAGCGCCGCTTCCGACTGGGCCAGCGCCTCCGCGCTTTCCACGGCGACGGCCTCGATGACTGCCTCCGCGGGCTGTTCTGCGGCGTCCTCGGGGGTGTTCTCCGCGACATCCGGCTCAGCGGCGTCCTCGACAGGCGTCCCGTCAGCGTCCGGCTCAGAGGCGTCCTCGGCAGGTGTTCCGTCAGCATCCGGCTCAGCGGCATCCTCCGCGGCGTCCTCGTCGGCGTCCGGCTCCGCGGCATCCTCCAAGATATTCGGCGCGGCGGCATCCTCCGCGACATCCTCGTCGGCGTCCGGCTCCGCGGCATCCTCCACGATATTCGGCGCGGCGGTATCCTCCGCGGCGTCCGGCTCGGGCGCGGCCTGATCCTCGCCCAGGACCCACTCGCCGCTCTCGGAGACGGCGTTATCCACGTCCTCCGCGGCGATCATGTCGTCCTCCGCCAGGCCCAGGCCCGGCAGGGCCAGCATCAGCGCCAACAGCATCGCCAGCAGCCTGTATCTCCAACTGTTTTTCATGCTCTTCCTCCCGGCTGGTCAGTGATGTTACAGCCCCGCGGCCGCCTTGCCGATGTCGGACACGGCCTCGAGCTGCTCCGGCTCGACCTCGCCGTCAAACGCGCTGTACTTGCAGTCGATCCTCAGCTTCAGCTCGCCCGCCTCGGCGGCGCTGAGCAGCAGCTTGACGGCGTCGTCGTTCAGCGCGGCGGTGCCGGTCTCCTCGGACATCACGCCGACGAGCTCGTTTTTCAGGTTGGAGATCGGCAGCGTGCAGCGCAGGTCGCCGGATTTGAGGGTGATCTCCTGCATGATGGGGCGGCGCACGCACAGGCAGCCGATCTCGACGACGGGCTTGACGGTCACGGCGTCCTGCGCGTCGCGCCTGGCCTTGAGCACGAACTGGACCGTAATTTCATAGCTGTCGATGTCGGCCGCGCCGGAGGCGTCGATCACGGCGATGGCGTCGTTGAACAGCGTGCCGGAGCCGGAGATGTCGTCGAAGTCCAGCTCCAGGCCGAGCTCGGCGGCGGTCGCCAGGTTGGCCGTGGTCCTGTCCTTGATGGCCGCGTAGCGCATCATCGGGTCGTATTCGGACATGATGCTCACGCCCTCCTGCCCGGCGGACAGTATAAGCAGCTGCAGCAGCGCGTCGGCCTCGCCGGTGGCCTCCAGACCCATGGCCTCCTGGAACGCGGACACGGCCTCCTGGCTCTTCTTGCCGAAGGAGCCGTCGGCGCCGCCGGTGAGATAGCCCTCCGCGACCAGCGCGCTCTGCAGCGTCTTCACCGCGGCGCCCCGGCTCTTGAGCCTGACGGGCTCCAGGTCCTCGTAATCGGGCAGCGCCTCGACGGACGCCGCGTCAAGCTGGGGGAGAATGTCGCGCATCTCCGCCTCGCTCACCGCGTAATAGCCGTCGGCGAAGATCAGGAAGCGGTCGTCGTCCAGCTGGGACAGCAGGTGGAAGTCCTGCACGCTGATGGGATCGCCCTGGGGGAGCTCCGCCTCCTCGGGCGCTTCTTCATCCTCGTCCTCATCTTCATCTTCATCCTGCGCGTCCTCCGCGTCGTCCGCCTCCTCCGCTTCGAGCGCGCGCAGCGCCTCCACGGCCGACACGACTCTGATCGACCGCGGGCCGTCCGAGAAGTGCACCGGCATCGCGCAGGCGTTGATGCCCATCAGGGCGATTGTCAGGATCACAATCCACAGTACCACTTTATTCCGCATCATCGTTTCGTCCTCCCTGTATTGTCTTGCCGATTGGATATTGCCGTCGGTGCCTGCCATTACATCTTGAAGCCGTACCGGTTGTAGTTCACGGCCTTCCTGTTGCCGTAGATATCGTACTCATACAGCGTATACGCCAGCGCCATACGGCCGCCGGTGATCTGGCCCTTCCTGCCGAAGTAATACTTCTTCGTCATGCGGTTCAGCGCGTCGTACTCGTAGCCTATGCCGTAGCGGTCCCGCCGGTCGGGCGTGGGCCTGCCCCGCCTGTCCAGGTATTCCTCCCGGATGAGGTTGCCATTCTCATCGTAGGTCTTGCGCAGCTTCGAGTAGCCGGGGGTCAGGTAGATGGGCTTGACCGGATTGCCCTTGGCGTCGAGGTAGGTGATCAGCTGCACGGTGTAATCCTCGTTCCACTCGCTGGTGTAGCCGATGCTGCCGTAGTTGGCGCGCAGCGGCTTTCCGGATTCGTCGTAATACATCTCGGACAGCAGCTTGTCGTCGTCGTTGTACACCCAGACCGTGGTGGCCTTGGTGGTGGGGTATATCTCATTGCTGGGCTTGGGCACCATGGGCCGCTCCCGCTCGTCAAAGTAGCTCTCCAGGATCTTGTTGCCGTGCGCGTCATAATCGTACTTGACCATCGCGTACCGCTTCGACTTCGCCTTCACCATATTGCCGTTGAGGTCCAGATACGCCAGGGAGGTGGGCTTGTTGTCGTCGTTGAACGTGCGCCGAATGGCGGCGTATTTGTCCTTGAGCACGATGGGATGGCCGTCCACATCGTAGTAGCGCTCGAGCAATATGTTGCCCTTCTTGTCGCGCTCGGTCTCCAGTATCGCGTATCCGGCCTGGAGCTCGACCCGCTCGCCCTCCGTGCCGTAGTAGGCGGTCGTCCGCACCTTGTTGTTCTCGTCGTAGGTATAGTTCATGATGGCGTAGCCCTTCTCGCAGAGGACCCGCATGCCCCGCTCGTCCAGATAGCTCTCGGAGAGCAGGTTGCCGTTGGCGTCGTAGTCCATGACCACCTGATGGCAGCCGTTCACGCGCGTCGGCGCGCCCTCGGCGTCGAAGTACTGCCGGCTGACGACCTTCTTTTTATCGTTGCAGCGCAGGATCATCGAGGCGCAGCCCTGCTTGTTCTCGGCAGGCTCGCCGTCGACGCCCAGGTAGCGCTCCTCGGTCTGCAATCCGTTCTCGTCGTAGCGCTTCTCGACGGTGCAGTAGCCCAGGGTGCCGTTGGTCAGGCGGCCGTCGGCATCAAAATACTGCTCCAGGATGACGTTGCCCTTCGCGTCGTAGTCCTTCGATACCGCCCATCTGCCGTTGACCGCGATCGGCGCGCCCTTCTCGTCGTAGTAGTATTCCCGCAGCACCCGGTTGGCGCCGTCGTATTCCCGGATCACGGTGGCGTACTTGCGCTTCGCGCTGAGCAGGGCGTTGCCGTCCATATCGAAATAGCTTTCGCGTATGGCGTTGCCCTTGGCGTCGAAGTCGCGCGTCACGATGGCGCAGCCGAGGGAGGGATCGATGCGCCGCGCGTCCTCGGCGTCCCGGTATTCCTCGTAGATCACCGTCTTGCCCTGGCCGTACTGGCGGATCACCGTCGTCACGCCCTTGAGGTTGTCCGCGGGCGCGCCGCTGGCGTCGAAATAGGTCTCCCGGACGGGCCGGTCCTCGTCGTCGTAGTCCTTCGTCACCATGGCGTAGCCGTCGGCCGTCAGGGTCGGATCGCCGTTGGCGTCGTAGTACTTTTCCGAGATCCGGCGGCCCAGGGAATCATACGCATACGCGGCGCTCGCCCACTCCTTGGGGAGGAGCATCGGGTTGCCGTCCGCGTCGAAGTTGGCCTCCGATATGACGTGATTTTCGTCGTCATAGGCTTTTTCGACGATGACCCGGCCGTCCTTGTTAGCCCCGATCTCGCCGTCGGCGTTGTAGTAGGTTTCTTTTATGACGTTGCCCTTGTCGTCGTATGCCCGGTCGATGCGGAAGTAGTTGTTGTCGATCAGCGTGGGGTCGCCGTTGATGTCGAAGTAGCTCTCGCTGACCTTCTTCTTGTTCTCGTCGTAGACCATTCGGTGCTCGCACCATCCCGCGGGCAGCAGCATACGGTTACCGCTGGCGTCCAGCATGACTTCCTTGGTCAGGTTGTTGGCGTCGTCATATTCTTTTTCAACGATGACTCGCTTGTCCTTGTTGGGGCCGACGTTGCCCTCGGCATCGTAGTAGGCCTCCTTGATGACATTGCCCTTCTCGTCGTATACGCGGTCTATGCGGGAATAGTTGTTGTCGACCAGTACGATCTCGCCGTCGACACCGTAATAGCTCTCACTTATACGATGCTTGGCGTCGTCGTAGACCATCCGATGCTCGCACCACCCGGAGGGCAGCAGCATCCGGTTACCGCTGGCGTCCAGCATGACTTCCTTGGTCAGGTTGTTGACCTTGTCGTACTCCTTTTCGACGATGATCTGGCCGCTCTTGTTGGCCCCGACCTCACCGTCTTTGTTGTAGTAGGTCTCCTTGATGACATTGCCCTTTTCGTCGTATACGCGGTCGATGTGGGAGTAGTTGTTGTCCGCCAGCACGATCTCGCCGTCGACACCGTAATAGCTTTCGCTTATGCGATGCTTGGCGTCGTCGTAGACCATCTGATGCTCGCACCATCCGGAGGGCAGCAGCATGTGGTTGCCGTCGGCGTCGAGCATGACTTCCTTGGTCAGGTTGTTGGCTTCGTCATATTCTTTTTCAATAATAATCCGCTTGTCTTTGTTGGGACCGACCTTGCCCTCGGCGTTGAAGTAGGTCTCCTTGAGGACATTGCCCTTCTCATCGAAAACGCGATCAATACGGCTGAAATTGTTATCAGCCAGT
>JAFRFY010000038.1 GCA_017434085.1 Clostridia bacterium | reverse complement strand
GCGGCGATCTGGGTGGACTTCCCACCCGGGGCGGCGCACAGGTCCAGCACGGCCTCGCCGGGCCGGGCATCCAGCACCGCGGCGGACACCATGGCGCTGGCCTCCTGCACGTAATAGGCCCCGGCCCAGTGGGCGATGTCCGCGCCGGGCCGGGCGTCCTTTTTCAGATAGCGGCCCAGAGGCTCCCAGGGCACGGGGCCCTCGACGTAGCCCGCGGCGGCGTCCGCCGCGCCCGCCCGCCGGGGGTTCAGCCGAAGCGCCAGCGCCGGGGGTTCCTCCATGGCGCGCAAAAATGCCGGGGCCTCGTCCCCCAGCATTTCGCGCATCTGATCGATGAATTCCGCAGGCAGAGCGTGTGTCACGGCGCATCCTCCCCGATGGTATCGTCCGGTGTTGTCATCTCCGCGGCGTCGTCCGCGTTTTCCTTTTTCACAAGGCCCTCCGGCGCGTCGGCGTAGGCCGAGCTGGGCACGGGCAGGTTTTTCTTCTTCAGCCGCACGTCGATCACCGAGCGCACGATGGCGTAGACGGTGCCGAACACCGGCACGCCCAGCAGCATGCCCGCGAAGCCGAACAGCCCGCCGCCTATGACGATGGCGATCATGATCCAGAAGGCGGAGACGCCCACGTAGTCGCCCAGTATGAAGGGGCCGATCAGGTTGCCGTCCACCTGCTGGAGGATCACGATGAACACCGCGAACCACAGGGCGCTCAACGGGTTGACCAGCAAAAGCACCAGTATCGAGGGCACCGCGCCGATGAACGGGCCGAAGAAGGGGATGATGTTGGTCACGCCGATGATCACCGAGATCAAGAGCGGGTACTCGATGCGGAAGATCAGCATGCATACGTAGCAGATCACGCCGATGATGGCCGAATCGAGTATTTTACCGGTGATGAAGCCCGCGAAGATCTTGTGGGCGCGGCGGGTCCAGTAGATCAGCGTCTCGCAGGTGGAGGGCCTGAACAGCGCGTAGCACACCTTCTTGACCTGGGCGCAGAAGGTCTCCTTGTCGATGAGCAGGTAGACCGCCGCGATCAGCCCCACCATGAAGTGGATCACCACGCTGTACACGCCGCTGGACACGCCCAGCGCGATGGCCTTGACGTAGTTGAGCACGAAGCTGGTGTAGTTCATGGTCTGGCTGACGATGTTCTCCCAGGCGATCACCAGCTTTTCGCCCTCGATGGACAGAAACTCGTATTTCAGCAGGAATTCCTTGATCTTGTCCTGGTTGACCATGACGAAGTTGGTGATGTATTGCAGTATTGACTTGATGGAGGTGATGAGCTGCGGCAGCATGATGGCGAAGAAGCCCGCCAGTATCGCCAGCAGCGCCAGCACCGCCACGGCGGTGGACAGCCCCCGGTTCAGCTTCGGATGGGGCTTTTTGCGAAACAGCGTGCGGTTGAACGCCCACTCCACCTTGTTGACGATGGGCAGCAGTAAGAGGACCAGGCCGAAGCCGATCAAAAAGGGCATGACCGTCTGGTAGACCTTGGTCACCACGGCCCATATGCTGCTGAAATAGAACACCGACGCCAACAGCACCGCGCCGACCACCAGCACCACGATGTTGCTTCGCGTGCGCTCGCGCATCTCTTCTGAAATCCAGGGCTTCATCTTGTCCTCCGGTTGCGGGGTAGGATTGATGCTATTATACCACATCCCGCGCCGCGTCTTCAAGGGGAGAGGGAGAAAAACAGCGCCTTTTTGGCCGGGTTTCTACCTATTATATAGGGCTGGTCAAATCCGAACTCTGACTGTAATAATGTTTTGAATGTTCGGATTATCGGCCTGTCCTGCGGGCCAGAAGGTTCAGAAGCACCGCGGGTTCCCGGTCATCGCGCCAGAAATCACGAACAATCCCGGAGGCGTCCTGCCGCCAGTCGGCGTCAAAGGGGGCAGGGATGATCAGCGGCTTTTGGCGCAGGAGCTGTTCCATGGCGCGGAGGCTGTCGCCCGCGGGGTAGCCGGAATCCGCCCCCGTGACGGCGAACGCGCCGACGCGGTGCAGCCGGGACTGGCACTCATCGGAGAGCAGGTGCGCGATGAAGGCGCGGCACAGTGCGAGCTTGTCCGCATTCTGCTGATCGACCGCGCCGATGTACAGCACCTGGTCGGTGAAGGCGGCGTCCCCCGACGCGGCCAGACGCCAGTCCGGGCCTTTACCCTGATCGGACAGCGCCTCCAGGCGGCGCACCTCCCGCGGGGTCACCGGCATCGCCGCCGCCGCGCCGTTGATGAAGGCATGCCAGGCGTCGTTGGGCGCAAAATCGTCCGGCAGGCGGCAGCTCCGCGTACCCTCCGACGGGGCGGGGGTCTGCGTTGCTTCCGGCTGCTCCCGGGACAGCCCCAGCTCGATCTCCCCCTGGGGCGCGGCGGTGGCGCGGCCGTCCGCCTCGGAATACTTCGACGAGCACAGCGCCAGCAGCGCCGCGGACCAGAGATGGGCGGGGTCGTCGTCCGGAGCGGCGACGGGCAGGTCGGCATCGCGCCAGCTGTCGGGGATACGATCGATCATGCCCGCGTTGTACGCCCACATATAACCGCTCAGCAGCACCGGCGCGGCGCGGGGGTCGCGGGGCAGACCGTCCCGGAGTGGCGGGTCGAATGCCAGCGGCGCGAACAGCGCGGCCTCCACCGCGCCGGGCGGGAACAGCACGAGATCCGGCGGCAGCAGTCCCTCCGCCGACAGCGCGCCGACGTCCACGGCTTCCGGCTGGAGGTAGACCCCCGGGTGGCGCTTCTCGAAGGACGCGACGCAGCGGTTGACCCAGCCCGCCGCGCTCCCCGCGCCCACCGGCCAGCCCTCGCACACCCACAGGCGCAGCACCCCGGACCAGCCGCCGTACTTCTTCTCGATCATCGGCTGCGTGTCCGGCGGGAGCGCGCTTTTCAGGCGGATCGCCGCGGGGATCGTGACGGCCAGTATCAGCAGGCACAGCAGCGTGCGCAGTTTTCGCATGGATTCAAGCCTCCGTTTCTGCCATAAAAGCTGCACTTTTTGACAGGATATGCAAGCATTAGGTTAAAATAGCGTTTTTTGGCCAAAAATCGTGAAAAAGGGGGTTGACAAACAAAAATGTGTTTGATATACTGATCAAGCTGTCAGCGAGAGACACCCTTGCGGGGGGCTCACGAAGGCAGCAGCGAACCTTGAAAACGATACAGAGAAGAGAGAAAAAAAGGACATCGAGCCGAGATGCGAAGAGCCGGGGAACCGGGGAGCGTGGAGGCGAGATGGAACAGTCAGATTTCGAAGAGTTAAACGCCGTGAGATGGGTTTAAAAGCGGAGGCTTTGGCGAGCCGAGGCGAGTAGGGCGCATGGAACGGAAAAGGATTAAACATCAGAGTTTGATCCTGGCTCAGGACGAACGCTGGCGGCGTGCTTAACACATGCACGTCGAACGGGGATCATATGGATGAGAGCTTCGGCAGGAATCCGAATGATTCGAGTGGCGGACGGGTGAGTAACGCGTGAGCAACCTGTCCCAGACAGGGGGATAACACTTGGAAACAGGTGCTAATACCGCATGAGACCACAGTATCGCATGGTACAGGGGTAAAAGGTGCAAACCGGTTTGGGGTGGGCTCGCGTCCGATTAGATAGTTGGTGAGGTAACGGCCCACCAAGTCGACGATCGGTAGCCGACCTGAGAGGGTGATCGGCCACATTGGAACTGAGAGACGGTCCAAACTCCTACGGG
>JAFRFY010000037.1 GCA_017434085.1 Clostridia bacterium | reverse complement strand
CGATCGGCGACGTGATGATGGAGGTCGAGCACTGGACCGTGCACCATCCCCTCTACCCCGAGCGCACGGTGGTGGACGACGTGTCCATCAACGTCCGCAAGGGCGAGGTCGTGGGCATCTACGGCCTGATGGGCGCGGGCCGCACGGAGCTGGCGATGTCCATATTCGGCCAGAGCTACGGCGTGAACTTCTCCGGCAAGCTCAAGATCGACGGCAAAGAGATCAAGATGAAGAAGAGCGAGGCCGACGCCATCAGGCACAAGATCGCCTACGTCACCGAGGACCGCAAGGGCAACGGCCTGATCCTCAGCCAGTCCATCAAGGTCAACACCTCCCTGGCCAACCTGAGCAGCCTGGCCCACATGGGCGTCATCGACCAGGACAAGGAGTACGCCGTGGCCGAGGAGTACCGCGACAAGCTCAAGACCAAGACCCCCTCGGTGGAGCAGCTGGTGGGCAACCTTTCCGGCGGCAACCAGCAGAAGGTGCTGCTGGCCAAGTGGATGTTCGCCGAGCCGGACATACTGCTGCTCGACGAGCCCACCCGCGGCATCGACGTGGGCGCGAAGTATGAGATCTACTGCATCATCAACGACCTCGCGGCGCAGGGCAAGTCCGTCATCATGATCTCCTCGGAACTTCCCGAGGTGCTGGGCATGTCGGACAGGATCTACATCATGAACGCCGCGAAGATCGTGGGCGAGATGAAGGCCTCGGAAGCCACGCAGGAGAACATCATGGCCGCGATACTTAAATCAGGAAGGGGTGCGTGATCATGAAAGCGAATGCGGTTGGTTCCTTCTTCAAGAAGTATACCATGATACTGGCCCTCGTCGCCGTCGCCATTTTCTTCACCATCACCACGCAGGGCAAGATACTGTTCTCGCAGAACATCAACAACCTGATCTCCCAGAACGGCTACGTGTTCGTGCTGGCGGCGGGCATGCTGTGCTGCATACTGACCGGCGGCAACATCGACCTGTCCGTCGGCTCCGTGGTGTGCTTCACCGGCGCCATCGGCGCGGTGATCATGCAGGGCGGCGCGAACATGTGGGTCGCGGTGCTGGTCATGTTCCTCGTAGGCCTGCTGATCGGCGCGTTCCAGGGCTTCTGGATCGCGTGGATCCACGTGCCGCCGTTCATCGCCACACTGGCCGGCATGTACACCTTCCGCGGCCTGTCCAACGTGATACTGCAGGGCTACGCGGTCGAGATCGCCAACAAGGACTTCCTGAAGGTCTTCGGCGGCGGCGCGGACTGCTACGTGCCGGACTTCATCGGCAAGGGCGAGGGCCTGAACCTCACCTGCCTGGTGGCCGCCATCGCCGTGGCCGTGATATTCGTTCTTTTGACACTGCGCAAGCTGTCGATACAGAAGAAGATGGGCATCCTCCAGTCCACCACGATGGATCTGGTCAGGACCGCCGTCATCTGCGTGCTGGTGGTCTGGATCGGCTACAAGCTGGCCAGCTACAAGGGCATCCCGACGGTGCTGATCTGGATCGCGCTGGTGCTGCTGATCTACAACTACGTGACCAACCGGACCGCCATCGGCCGTCACCTGTACGCCGTGGGCGGCAACGAGAAGGCCACGCGCCTCTCCGGCGTCAACACCCGCCTGGTGTACTTCATCGCCTACGCCAACATGGGCCTGCTGGCCTCCCTGGCCGGCATACTGACCGTGGCCCGCGCCACCTCCGCCCAGCCCACCTACGGCCAGGGCTATGAGATGGACGCCATCGCCTCCTGCTTCATCGGCGGCGCCTCCGCCTACGGCGGCACCGGCAAGATCTCCGGCGTCATCATCGGCGCCATACTGATGGGCCTGATCAACCAGGGCATGAGCATCATGGGCATTGAGGCCAACTACCAGAGGGTCGTCAAGGGCATCGTGCTGCTGCTGGCGGTCATGTTCGACGTGCTGTCCAAGCGCGAGAAGCGATAAGGGAAGGAGGATGACAGACAATGATCGGCAATAAGGCCCTGACAATACTGAAAAAGAACACAATGCTTGTCGTCCTGGTGCTCGTGTACGTCTTCTTTATGATCACGACGGGTGGCAGCATCTTCAAGCCCATGAACTTCAACGCGCTGATCACTCAGAATGCGTATGTGTACATCCTGGCCTGCGGCATGCTGATGTGCATGCTCACCGGCGGTAACATCGACCTGTCCTGCGGCTCCTTCGTGTGCCTGCTGGGCGCCATCGGCGGCGTGATGATGGTCATCAACAAGATGAACACCACGCTGTCCGTGATCATCATGCTGCTGGTCGGCATCGCCTACGGCTGCGGCCTGGGCTACCTGGTGGCCTATGTGAACATTCCCCCGTGGATCGCCACGCTGGCGGGCTACCTGGCCTTCCGCGGCCTGGGCACCTCCATACTGAGCGCGAACTCCTCCACGGGCTCCATCGCGCCCTTCCCGGACGACTTCCTGAGCGTGTTCTCCGGCAAGGTGTTCCAGACCAAGATGAGCGTGTTCAACGTGCCCTGCATGGCGGCGGGCGTGATCGCCGCGGCGATCATCATCATCGCCATATTCTGGAACCGCGCCACCCGCATCCGCAAGGGCTACGCGGCGGACACCGTGCTCGCGGCGGCGGTCAAGGCCATACTGGGCGCGGCGGTCGTGCTGCTGTTCATGTACAAGCTGGCCAACGCCGGCGGCATTCCCACCGTGCTCATCTGGGTGGTGGCGGTGGTGCTGATCTACAGCTTCATCACCTCCAAGACCACCATCGGCCGCCACTTCTACGTGGTTGGCGGCAACATGGAGGCGGCGCGCCTCTCCGGCGTCAACACCCGCAGGATCATGTTCCTGGCCTACCTGAACATGGCGGTGCTCACGGCGGTTTCCGCCATGACGGTCATGGCCCGTTTCACCGCGGCCAACTCCACCGCCGGCACCAACTTTGAGATGGACGCCATCTCCGCCTGCGTGGTGGGCGGCGTGTCCGCCAGCGGCGGCGCGGGCACCATCATGGGCATGGTCATCGGCGCGACGCTGATCGGCGTGATCAACCTCGGCATGAGCCTGATGGGCATCGACGCCAACTACCAGAAGGTCGTCAAGGGCGTGGTGCTGCTGGGCGCCGTGGCCTTCGACATACTGTCCAACAAGCGCAATACCTGATCTCTATTATGGGAAAGCGCCGTGCGGATCATTGGACCCGCGCGGCGCTGTTGTTTTACTTCCCGAAAAGCTGCACCCAGTGCACCACGCCGCCCGCCTTATAGGCGCATATGCCCACGGAGCCGTAGCTCTTGCGCAGCATGTTCTCCCGGTGGCTGGTGGAGGTCATCCAGGCCGCGATCACCTTCTCGGCGCTGTTCTGGCCCCGGGCGATGTTCTCGCCGTAGGCCGCGCCGCTGACGGTGGACCAGGAGGTGCCGTCGGGCCGCGTGTGGCTGAACGTCCGGGCGATTTCCCCCGCCCGCACGCAGGCCGCACGGGTCAGCTCCGGGTCCGTGCGCAGCGCCGGCAGGCCCCGGGAGGCGCGCTCCTCGTTCGTGAGGCGCAGGGCCTGGGCGGCCAGGTCGTCCCGGCTGACGCCGCTGGCGGGCGCCTGCGTCGCGGCGGGCTGCGCCCCGGACACGCGGGCGGTGTAGCTGCCCTCGGGGGCCTTCAGGCGCAGGGTGTAGGTGGCGGCGGGGTCGTCGATGGCGATCTCCACGCTGCCGCTGCCGCCCCGCACGTTCCGCGCGCAGATGGGCCAGCTCCCCTTGCGCACCGTCAGCTCGCACGCCCCCGCGCCCGCCTGCCATGTAACCACGATCCGGTTCCCCACGATGTGCCCGGACACGCCCGACGCCATGGCCGGTGACATGAGCATCGCGGCCAGCATCACGATCATGACGAAAATACAGATTCTCTTCATACGATTCACCTCTCATTGAAACAGATTTGAAATATATTTCACGATTATTTTATAATATTATCCCAATTCCGTCAAGCGATTTTTGTGCAATTCTCACAAATTACCAGAACTGGAAAGGGGTTACAATTTGATGCTGTTCAAATGAGAGTATGGGCGGTATAATGGTATCACTGAGGATATGGAGGTGCGGCATGGAGGAGATGACGCGGGCGGACGCCGCGCTTCACGCGCGGGGCCTGGTGGCCAGCCGGGAGAAGGCCCGGGCGCTGATCGAGGCCGGGCTGGCCACGGTCAACGGCGTGGTGATCACAAAGCCCGCCCAAAAGGTGGGCCCGGAGGACGTGCTGGCGGTGCTGGGGCAGGCGCACCCCTACGTGGGCCGGGGCGGCCTCAAGCTGGAGAAGGCGCTGAAGGTCTTCGGCGCGGACCCCGCGGGACGGGTGTGCATGGACATCGGCGCGTCCACCGGCGGCTTCACGGACGTGCTTTTGCAAAACGGGGCGCGCCGGGTGTACGCCATCGACGTGGGCAGCGCTCAGCTGGACCCCTTGCTGGCCGCGGACCCCAGGGTGGTCAGCATGGAGCGCGTCAACGCCCGGAGCCTGACGCCGGACATGTTTCCGGAGCCCCCGACGCTTGCGGTGATGGACGTGTCCTTCATCTCCGTCACGCTGATACTGCCCGCCGCCTTCGGGGTGCTGGGCGAAAAAGGGCGGCTTATATCCCTCGTCAAGCCCCAGTTTGAGGCGGGGCGCGCCCAGGTCGGCAAGCACGGCGTGGTCTCCAAACCCTCGGCGCACGTCGAGGCGCTGCGCCGGGTGCTGGATTTCGCGCCGACCCTGGGCTGGCGGGCGCAGGGGCTGGACTACTCCCCCATCGCCGGAGGCAGCGGCAACCTGGAGTTCCTGGCGGACTTCGTGCCCGAGGCGCGCTGCCGCCGCTTCATCACCCCGGAGGATATCGCCGCGCTGATCAAGCGCGCCCACGGGGCGGTGCCGATGAAAAAATAAAGAGGACTTGCCGCTATGGCACGTCCTCCTGCGTTTCGGCGAAAGCTTTGAGCGCCGCCATGACCTCCCCGGCGCTCTGCATCAGGTTGACGCGGTCCCGGAAGCGGGAGGCGCCCTTCATGCCGTGCACGTACCAGGCGATGTGCTTGCGCATCTCCAGCATGCCGCGCTTCTCGCCGTACAGCATGACCTCCAGCTCAAAGTGCCGAAGCGCCATGTCCACCCGCTCCTGCGGCGTCGGGGGCGGGACCGTGCCGCCCGACATGGCCGCGGCGATCTCCCGGAACACCCACGGGTTGCCCTGGGCCCCGCGGCCAACGATCACCCCGTCGCAGCCGGTCTCCTGAAGCATTTTGAGGGCGTCCGCGCCGTTTCTCACGTCGCCGTTGCCCAGTACGGGTATGGACACCGCCGCCTTCACCCGCCGTATGACCGACCAGTCCGCCCGGCCCGAATACTGCTGCATGCGGGTGCGGGCGTGCACCGCCACGGCCCGCGCGCCGCTGTCCTCGCAGACGCGCGCGATCTCCGGGGCGTTGACGGTCTGATCATCCCAGCCGGAGCGGATCTTCACCGTCACCGGCAGGCGCGTGGCGTTCACCGTGGCACGAACCACCGCGGCGACGGCCCCGGGGTCGCGCATCATGGCGCTGCCCTCGCCGTTGCCGGTGATCTTGGGGGCCGGGCAGCCGAAGTTGATGTCGATGAACTCAAAGCCGATGTCCTCGAGCATCGCCGCGGCCTCGGCCATGTACCCGGGTTCGCTGCCGAAGAGCTGCAAGCCCGCGACGCCCTCCCCCGGCAGCCGCCTGAGCAGGTCGTTGGCGTTGCGGTTCTTGCCCTTTGAGAACACCCAGCCCTTGGCCGACAGCATCTCGCTCACAGCCCAGGCGGCGCCCTGCTCGTGGCACAAAAGCCGCATGGCGGCGTCCGTCACGCCCGCCATCGGCGCGAGCCCCGCGCCCCGCTTTTCCGTCAGCATACTCACGTCAAACACGGCTCATCCCTCCACAAGGTTCCATTTTACCATCCTTTCGGCTCAAAATCCAGCGAAATTGGGTAATTATTCCGGCTTTAAGGGCGGATATATTGCATTTTTGTTCTGTAATCGTGTATAATAAGGTCGGATTGCTATCGAACCGCCCCGCCGGATGAAACCCGTCGCCGCCGCATATGGTATGAAAAAACCATATCGCGGAGGACACGCCATGAAAGACAAGCGCGCCGCAGGGAAGTTTCCCAGGCGCACACCGATTCATAAAGCCCGGCCCGACGCGCTTTTGTGGAGCCAGGACATGCTGGGGCTCTGCGCGCGCATCACCGTCGTGGGCAACGCCCGGGTGCTGGTGGAGAACCACACCGGGCTTCTGGAGCTCACGGACACGCGGATTAAACTGAACACGGGCTGCGGGCCCGTCGCCGTCGCGGGCGAGGGGCTCAGGCTGTGCGACGCGCGGCCCCGCGCGGCCATCGTCAGCGGCCGCATCCACTTTATCGACCTCCCCCGCGAGGGAGGTGACTGCGCCCCATGAGACACGAGGTGCGCATGCGCATACGCGGCCTGATGCCGGAAAAGCTGATCGAGCGCGCCCGGGAGACGGGCGTGCGGTTTATGTCCATCGAGCCGGGCAGCCACCATGAGATCACCGTGGAGGTCGGCGCGGCGGACGCGGAGAAGCTGTCCGCGCTGTGCGCGCGCGTCTCCATCCCCTGCGAGGTGCTCTCCCGCCGGGGCAAAAGCGCCCTCGCGGCGGCGCTTCGGCGGCGCTGGACGCTGTTGATCGGCATACTCGTGATGCTGGCGGCCTGCTGGGCGCTGCTGGGGCGGGTGTGGCGCGTGGACGTGCGCTTCATCGGCGATTCCGCCGCGCGGGGCGACCCCGCCGCCGTGGCGGAAGCCCTTCGGGAGATGGGCGTTCACGCCGGCATGGCGCGGGACATCGACCCGAGGATCCTCTCGGAGGCGCTTCTGTCGCGCTGCGAGGGTTTAAGCTACGCCGGGGCGCGGCTTCAGGGCGTGCGCCTGTCGATCGAGGCCGCGCCGGAGACTGCCTCGCCCGAGGTCTACGACGTGCGCGTGCCCCGGGACCTGTACGCCGACCGCTGCGGCATCGTGGTGTCCGTGAACGTGGAATCCGGCCAGCCCTGCGTCAAGCCCGGCGACACCGTGCGCCGGGGCCAGCTGTTGATCCGCGGCGAGGAAAAGCGCACGAAGGAGGAGACCCGCGGCATCGCGGCGCTGGGCGAGGTCATCGTGCGCGCCTGGTTCGAGGGCAGCGCCCGGGGAGACATGTCCGTTGAGCGCTGGGAGGACACCGGCCGCGTTTCGACCGCCGCCACGCTCAAGACCCCGTGGCTTAACGTGCCCATCACCGAGGGCATGTGCTACGCGCACCAATCCGAGCAGGTCGACAATCTGCCCATCGGCGGGCTGTACATCCCCGTCGGCATCGAGCGCGTGACCCGGCGGGAGCGGCGCGTCCGGCGGGAGGCCGCCCACAGGGACGCGCTCATCAAAAGCCTGTCGGCGCTGGCCGTGGCCGACGCACGCGCCCGCCTGTTCGCCGCGGGGATCGCAAAATACGAAATCGCGCGCTGCTGGACGCGCGTCAACGCCATATCGGAGGACGCGCTCGAGGTCAGCGCCGTCCTTGAAATCACGACGAATACAGCCGTAACGGCAGAGGCGCTGCGGCAGGGAGGATGACACTTTTGGACAACATGGAGCAGGGACGCGCCGAGCGCATCACGATGGAGACGCCGGAGCAGTTCATCAGCATCTTCGGTATAAGGGAGGAAAACATACCCATCTTCAAGGAGGAGCTGGGGGTGGAGATATTCGCCCACGGCGACGAGGTGCAGATCACCGGCGATCAAGACAAGGTGGCGCTGGCGAAGCTGACGCTTGAGAAGCTCAGCGAGATCGTGCTGCGCGGGGAGACCGTGGACCGCACCCGCATACGCTACGCTATCGAGCTGGCGGCGGAAGGCAAGGCGGACCGCATCGGCGAGATCATGCGGGACGTGATCGCCATCACCTACCGTGGCCGCCAGGTGAAGTGCAAGACCCTGGGTCAGAAGCAATACGTGGACGCCATCAAGCAGAACACCTGCACCTTCGCGGTGGGTCCCGCCGGCACGGGCAAGACCTACCTGGCCATCGCCATGGCGGTGGTGGCGCTGAAAAACAAGGAGATCGAGAAAATCATACTCACCCGCCCCGCCGTGGAGGCCGGGGAAAAGCTGGGCTTTCTGCCCGGGGACCTGGCCCAGAAGGTGGACCCCTACCTGCGCCCGCTGTACGACGCCCTGCACGAGATGATGGGCGTGGACGCCTACCAGCGGCTGGTGGAGCGCGGCGCGGTGGAGGTGGCCCCGCTGGCCTACATGCGCGGCAGGACGCTCAACGACGCCTTCATCATACTGGACGAGGCCCAGAACACCACCAGCGAGCAGATGAAGATGTTTTTGACCCGCATGGGCATGGGGTCGAAGATGGTCATCACCGGCGACGTCACCCAGATCGACCTGCCCACCGGCAAGCGCTCCGGCCTGGTGGAGGCGCTGGAGGTCTTGAAGGATGTCAATGATATCGGCATCGTGCGTCTGACCCATCGGGACGTGGTGCGCCACGAGCTGGTGCAGGCCATCGTGCGCGCCTATGAAAAGCACGCCCAAAGGAGCGACAGGGAACGCAAGCCACGGGTGTTTCGCCCGTAAAGGAGCCACGCCATGAAGAAGAGGAAAGTCCGCGCGAAATCGGTGTTCGCGCCGGTGCTGCAATCGGTGCTGATCAGCATCGTCACCTATGTGCTCTTGCTGGTGCTGCTTCTGCTGGGCATCACCCCGGAGCAGCACGACATCCGGGTGGGCCTGCCCGCCGGCATGGACATCATGGCCACCAAGGACGTCAAGGACACCGTGACCACCGAAATGAACCGCGAGCTGGCCGCCGCCGCCGTGGAGCCCAGCTACAAGAGCGCCGACAGCGGCGTGTCCGCCGAGGTCATGAGCGACATCGAGGCGCGTTTCAGCGCGCTGTCCGCCGCCCTGCAGGGCGCCGCGGAGTCGGGGCGCCGCGTGTCCGAGGAATCCGTCGAGAGCCTGAACGCCACGCTGGGCATGGAGTTCACCCCGGAGCAGTACGCGGCGATGCTGGACGCCGACCCGAAGCTGCTTCGGCAGCTGTTCGAGGACACCGACAAGCTGGTGCGCGACCTGATGAACAACACGCTGCTGGAGGGGCAGGAGGCCTCCGCCGTGGCCTCCATAGCCCGGACGCTGGCGTCCTCAGGCTACCCGCAGCCGCTGGTGGCCGTGGCGGCGGAGATCATGCGCGGCAGCATACAGCCCAACATGCTCATCGACGAGGAGGCCACCGAGGCCAACCGCGAAAAGGCGCGGGAGGCTGTGGAGACCGTCACCTGCGTCAAGGGCGAGGTGATCGTGCGCCGGGGCGAGATCGTCACCAACGCCCAGTATCAGATGCTGTCCTCGCTGGGCCTTTTGAAGGAGGACCACCTGGATCTGCAGCTCATCGCGGGCATCGCGCTGATCATACTGCTGATCATGGGCAGCGTGGCGCTGTACCTTTTGCGCTACCGGCCCAATCTGCTCAAGCCCAAGCCGCTGTGCGTGCTGTGCGTTGTGTTCGTGCTGGTGGTGCTTTTGTCGCTGGCCATCAGCCAGTGGAGCGCCTACCTGATGCCGGTGTCGCTGGGCGTATTGCTGCTGTCCCTGCTGATCGATCACCGGGCGGCGCTGTACATCAACCTCGCGCTGGGGCTGACGGTGTCGCTGCTGGCGGGGGCGTCCAACGGGCTGTTCACCGTGGCGATGTTCTCCGTGGCGATGATGAGCCTGATCTCCGGCCCCGTGGCGCTGCTGGTGTTCTCCCGCAGCATGCAGCGCACCACCGCGCTGGTGGCGGGCGTGCTGATCGGCCTGTCCAACTTCCTGGTGACGCTGGGCGTGGGGCTGATCAACTCCGCGGAAATCTACCTCGTGCTCACCAACGCCTGCTGGGCGCTGGCCAGCGGCCTGCTGAGCGCGGTGCTGTGCCTGGGCTTCCAGCCGCTGTTTGAGTGGACCTTCAACCTCGCCACCACCGCCAAGCTGATCGAGCTTTCCAACCCCAACCAGCCCATACTGCGCCGGCTGCTGCTCGAAGCGCCGGGCACCTACCACCACTCCATCATCGTGGCGAACCTGGCCGAGGCTGCCGCCACCGCCGTGGGGGGCAACGGCCTGCTGGCCCGCGTGGGCGCGTATTACCACGACATCGGCAAGCTCAAGCGCCCCATGTATTTCAAGGAAAACCAGATGGGCGACAACCCCCACGACCGCACCGATCCCCGGGTGTCCGCCGCCATACTGACCGCCCATCCCCGCGACGGCGAGGCCATGGCCCAGAAGGCGCGGCTGCCGGAGCCGGTGCTGGAGATCATCCGCCAGCATCACGGCGACGGCGTGGTGCTCTGGTTCTACGACAAGGCCGTGAAGCTGTACGGCGCGGACCAGGTGGACATCTCCGCCTTCCGCTACGACGGCCCCCGCCCCCACAGCCGCGAGGCCGCCGTGGTGATGCTGGCCGACAGCATCGAGGCCGCGGTGCGCTCCATCCCCGACCCGAACCCCGAGAAGGTGGACGCGCTGATCCGCAAGCTGGTGCGCGTCAAGCTGGACGACGGGCAGCTGGATCGCTCCGAGCTGACCTTCTCCGACCTTGAAAAGATCTGCAGCGCCTTCTCCACCGTGCTCACCGGCGTGTTCCACGAGCGCATCGAGTACCCCGACGTGAGCATCCCCCCGCGCAGCGAATCCCGGGAGGCCGCGGAGGCCCAGAAGAGCGCCGCCCACCCCAGGCCGCAAGTCCCCCACCCCGCCCCGGCGAAGGAGGAGCCGAAGGCCGCGCCTACAGCGCCCGCTCGTGCGGCACCAGCACAGGCAACGCCCGCACCGGCAGCGCCGGTACATGCTGCGCCCGCGGCAGCAACATCCGCGCCGACAGCGCCCACGCCCGCTGTAACAACGCCCGCGGTGACAGCGCCGGCGGCGACGTCGGCGGGAGCCATCAGGGAGGCGTCGGACGATGGGCATTGAGCTTCAGTGGGACATCCCCGAGCCAGAGGATGCGAAGGGCCTGGAGGCGCTGCTCGGGGACGTGGCGGCGGCCTGCTTTGAGGCCGAGGGCGTGGAGAACGCGGGCTTTGCCGTGCGCGTCACCGACGATCAGGCCATCCGCCGCATGAACCGCGAGACGCGCGGCATCGACCGCGCCACAGACGTGCTCTCCTTCCCCACCGTGCAGTTCCCCCGCGGGAAGACGGCGCGGCGCTGCCCGAAGCGCCTGCGGCGGGAGTACGACCCCTACCTGGGGTACTGCAACCTCGGCGACTGCGTGATCAATCTAAACCGCGCCCGACAGCAGGCGGCGGAGTACGGCCACTCGCTCAGGCGGGAGCTTTCGTATCTCACCGCCCACTCGGCCTTTCACCTGATGGGCTACGACCACATGACGGAGGAGGAGAAGAGCGCCATGCGCGATATGGAGGAAAAGGCCCTCGGGAAGCTGGGCATCACGAGGGAGGATATCGACTTCGACGGCCTGTTCCAGCTGGCCTGCGAAGCCATGCAGATGGCCTACTGCCCCTATTCAAAGTTCCAGGTGGGCGCGTGCGTTCTCGCGGAGGACGGCCGCACCTTCAAGGGCTGCAATTTTGAAAACGCCTCCTACGGCGCGACCATCTGCGCCGAGCGCTGCGCGGTGGGCAACGCCGTCGTCAACGGGGCGCGGCGCTTCAAGGCCATCGCCATCGTGGGCTCCACCGCCGTGGCCTGGCCCTGCGGCATCTGCCGACAGGTGCTGCGGGAGTTCTCCTCAGCGGACATGCCTGTCATCGTCGGCGCCTACGGCAAGGGCTACGTGGTCAAAACCCTGGGCGAACTGCTGCCCGAGGGGCTGACCCCGGAGGACCTGGGAGTCACGATTTGAACACATGAAGGGCGATGAGGGCATCGCCCCTACGCCAACGCGGATTCCGTAGGGACGATCCCCTGATCGCCCGCTGGACTGAACAGTCATCATACAACGGAGGAATCAATATTGTCTGAAAAAAAGTTTCGCTCGGGCTTCGTGGCCATACTGGGCCGCCCGAACGTGGGCAAATCCAGCCTGATGAACCGCTTCGTGGGCGAGAAGGTCGCCATCATCTCCAACCATCCCCAGACCACCCGCAACAAGCTGCTGGGCGTGGCGACCGGGGACGACTGGCAGATCGTGTTCGTGGACACCCCCGGCCTGCACAAGCCCCGCACCAAGCTGGGCGAGTACATGATGAAAGCCGCGGACGACGCCCGCGAAGGCGTGGACGCGGTGCTCTGCGTGGTGGACGGCCAGCACATCGGTCGTGGCGACATGGCCGTCATGCAGGACATCTGCCGCATGAACTGCCCTAAATTCCTGGCGGTCAACAAGATCGACATCGTGACCAAAGAGCAGCTCATGCCCCAGCTCTCAGCGCTGAACGGCCTGGGCTTTGACAAGATCGTCTCCGTGTCCGCCCGCACCGGGGAGAACGTGGAGCTTCTTAAGAATATGCTGATCGACGCCATGCCCGAGGGCCCGAAGTACTTCCCCGACGACATGATCACCGACCAGCCCGAGCGCGTGATGTGCGCGGAGATCATCCGCGAAAAGGCGCTTCGGAACCTGCGGGACGAGATCCCCCACGGCATCGGCGTGGACATGCTGCAGATCAAAAAGGTCTCCGACAACCTGACGGAGATCCACGCGGACGTGTACTGCGAGCGCGCCTCCCACAAGTCCATCATCATCGGCAGGCAGGGCGCGATGCTCCAGAAGATCGGCAGCGAGGCCCGCGCGGACATCGAGCGCCTGCTGGGCACCAAAGTGATGCTCAAGCTGTGGGTCAAGGTGCGGGAGGACTGGCGCAACCGCGCCGGAGACCTGCGCACGCTGGGCTACGAGGACTGAGCCGTGGGCCAGATCATCACCCCGGCGCTGGTCGTGCGCCGCGCGAATTATGCCGACTACGACCGCATGGTGACGCTGTTCTCGCCGGAGATGGGCCGCATCGACGCCATCGCCCGGGGCTGCCGTCGGCCGAAATCGCCGCTGGTCAACGCCGTGGAGCCCTTCACCAGCGGCGAATTCCAGCTCTTCGAGCGCCGGGAGCGCTTCACGCTGGAGCAGTGCCAGATCTCGGAGGACTACTACGCCCTGCGCACGGACTACGACAGGCTGTGCCACGGGGCCTACTGGCTCAGGCTGCTGGACGCGGCCATACTGCCCGACACCCCGGCCCCGGCGCTGTTCATCACCACGCTGCGGGCGCTGGCGCACCTCAACTGGGGCGAGCTGCCGCCGGAGATGGTCACCATGGCCTTTGAGATGCACTTCATGGCCTTGAACGGCTTCGCGCCCCGCATGGACGCCTGCATACGCTGCGGCCGACCCATCGACGGCGACGCCCGCTTCGACCCCGAACAGGGCGGCGCGGTGTGCCTGCACTGTCCCTCCAACGCCGCGAAGATCACCAACGGCGCCCGGCGCATACTGATGAAGCTGCCGCGCACACAGTTCGACAAAGTCCAGCTGCTCGACGGCCACCCCGACTGGCCCGAGGCCGCGCGGCACTTCCGAAGCTATGTTAATCTGAAGATGCACATGGAAAAATTCGCCCCGGCACTGTACAAATGAGGGGCAATGCTGTTCTATATCCGCGGGCGATGAGGGCATCGCCCCTACGACAGAGGAAACCGTAGGGGCGATGCCCTCATCGCCCGCCATATACGCAGAACCTGACTGAACGGCAGCGGCGCGTTCATTGCAGCCAGTCGATGGGCTGGTTCACGTAATCCCCCACGTTGAAGGCCCAGTCGTTCAGGAAATCGCGCCAGGAGCCGCCGGTGGCGGCGTCCATGCAGTCCACGAAATCCCCCTCCGTCAGAGTGCGCCCGTCGCAGCCCAACTCATAGAACGCGCGAAGCCCCGACAGCATTTCCTCAAGCCCCATGGCCTGCCGAAGCTCGTGCAGCACCACCGCGCCGCGGGTCTTGACCACGATGTCGTAGGTCTTCGCGGTGAACAGCGCCGCGTCGCTGGTGACCCTCAGCCCGCCGGGGATGGTGAGCTGCAGCGCGCCGACCCAGTCCCGGTTGATGGCTCTGACGAAGGCGTCGTGGCCGTCAGCGTCCTCCAGCATCAGGTAGGCGACGTAATTGCTCACGGCGTCGGACAGCCATGCGTCCGCCGAGGGCTCAACATACGCCGCCATGCCGAAGTACTGCTGGGCGACGCAAAATCGCAGGGCCGCCTCGTCCGCGATGTCCTTGATCAGCATGAGCCCCGGATAGTTGAGCGCCCCAAGCGGGTAGTCGCTCTCGGCGATATTCATTTCGGGGTACGGAAACGGCCCGAACCACCCTTCGCACTGTTCGATGGCCCTGACCGCCCTGTCTGCAGCCCGGCCCGCGTCCCTCCGGCGGCTGTGGACGACCACCTTCACGCCGGAGGCGGTCCGCCGCTCCGTTTTCCGGTAGCGCCTGCCGAAGCAAAGCGCGAGCTCACGCACATCCTCCGTTGCCGACAGCGCGGCGTCATAGCCCTCCGGCAGTTTGAGATCGACCTCATAGTCCCCCGCCTCCGCGTACAGCCAGCGCGTGAAGGGCAGGGGCTTTTTCAGCATGAAATCCCCCGTCGCCGGGTCGTACACCCCGGGGATAAAGTAAAAGGCCCCCAGGCGCGCGTCGGTGTCCCCTGCGCCGATGAAGGCGTTGCAGGCGGTGAGCAGCAGGTAGTAGTCGAATTCAAACGCCGCGCTCCGCCCGGGGGCCAGGTCGCAGGCCACCCGCAGGTACAGCTCATCCTCCCCCTGAAAGCCGTATTCCGCCGCCGCGCCGTCCACGCGCACCGCGCGCAGGTCGATGCCCCCCGGCGCGTAGCCCGCGGGAAACACCGCCTCCAGGTCGTCGTTTTCGTACATCAGCTTAGACTCCCGGCGGAACATGTTGGGCGTGGAGCAGAACAGCACCCGGTCCAGCCGGTCCGGGCTTCGATTGACATACACAAGGCGCTGCCCGATGTGCAGCGCCTGTTCATCCTCGAGGTATTCCATTGAAATCGCGTATGAATTCCGCTCGGGGGGATTCTCCTCGGCCAGCGCGGCGAACAGCGCGCCGATGACGGTGCCCCCCACCAGCAGTATCGCCAGCACCAGGGCAATCACCTGAATGGTCCTTTTATTGCGCATCATGCCATCCCCCTCACTTCGCGGCGCGGATGTGGTTCAGCGGCCAGATGACCTCCCGCACGCAGCCCACGATCATGCTCTTGCTGATGGGGCCGACGTCGTTGAAATCGTCGCTGTCCTTCCAGTCGCGGGAATCGTGGCTGTTGTAGCGGTTGTCGCCCACCACGAAGTACTCGTCCTCGCCCAGGGTGTAGGGGCCGTAGTCGTCGGGGCTGCCGTTGATGTAGTACAGGGCGAAGCGCTCGTCCAGCGGCTCGTCCACGCTGTTGCCGTCCGCGTCCGTATACACCACGTGGGTCACGCCGTTTTCACGGTAGATGGTGTCGCCGGGCACGCCCACCAGGCGCTTGACGAAGTAGGTCTTGAACTTGATGCCCAGCACGTTGGTGTAGCGGTTGGGATAGTTGCAGATCACGATGCTGTTCCTGGGGACCGTGTTGCTGAATTTGACCTCCGCCACGTTGACGAACAGCCGCTCGCCGTCGTGCAGCGTGGTCTCCATGGATTCGCCGTCCACGCGGATGATCCGAAACAGGAAGCTCTGTATGATCGTCACGATGATGATGGCCGTGCCCAGCGCCACGATCCACTCCCGAAGCTCCTGCTTCCAGGACTTTTTGACCTTCTTCTTGCCCTTGCGGCCGGTTTCCCCGGGCTGCTCGGGGGTCTGGTTCATCCCGCCGCCCTCCTCGGGCTGCTCGGGGGTCACATTCATATTGTCTTCCATGCGAATCTTCTCCATCCTTCAGTTTATACTAAATTTCTTCTAAATATGGACAAGCATGCGAGTGGATTTTTTGTTCTGGCAAGGCGAAGACCCGCAGGCTTGCTGGCGGCAAGTCAAGGGGCTTCAACGCCGCCAGAGCGGAAAAGACGCCGCAGGATTGTCTACATTTAGAGGAAATTTAGTGTTACGCCGCCGATCCTGTCCAGCGGCCAGACAATGGCGCGCACGCGGCCCGAAAAGGCCTCCGCGCCCACCGGGCCCATGTCGGGCATGCGGCTGTCGTAGCTCTCGGCCCGGTTGTCGCCCAGCAGCAGGTATTGGTCCTCCGCCAGGCGGATGTGATAATCCCCGGTGACGCTGGACACGTAGGGCTCGGACACGGTCTCGCCGTTTCGCGTCAGAAAGCCGCGGGAAAAGGCGATGTCGTCGCCGGGCAGGCCCACCACGCGCTTGACGTAGGTATCCTCCCGCCCGGGAAAGCGGCACTCCGCCACGTCCCCGAAGGCCGGGTGCCTGTCGCCCCGGTAGTCGAACCGGGTCACCAGCACGATGTCCCCGCTCTTGAGCGTGTTGTTCATGGACGCCCCGGTAATGCGCACCAGGCCCACGCCCCAAAGCCGCACCGCGAGGCCCAGCGCCGCGCATAAAAGCAGCGCGGCGACGGCGCAGATCCAGCGCCTCACGCCCCGGCCCCGTCCGCCGGCTGGACGATCTTCTTCACGCGCTTTTCAAACACCGGGCGCTCCAGCATGACGATACGCTGGCACTTTTCGCAGCGCATCTTGATGTCGGAGCCCACGAAGGTGATCTTCCACAGGTCGTTGCCACAGGGATGCGATTTGCGCATCTTCACGATGTCTCCCACGTTCAGAAGCATGCCCTCGCCTCCTAATGACACATTATATGCCTGTTATATTGACTGGATGTGAATATTGTGGAAATAAATACGGTCATTCCGCGCCAAAATCCGCCAGCTTGTAGTACCAGCTCCGGCCCAGCACGTCCGAGACGCACATGGCCAGCGACCCGGCGTACACGGGCACCTGCAGCTCGGTTTGAAGCGCGCCGCGGCGGCGGGTGCGCACGCTGTCGGCCATGACCTCGTAGTCGTCCCCGCGCAGATAGCCCACCGACCAGTTGTCCACGCAGTCCATGGGCTCCGCCCCCTCGGGCATGCCCGGGATATCGGCCTCGAAGCGCCTCAGTATCACGTGCTGGAAGCCTATGCCCATGAAGGTCTCCACCTCGCAGGGCGGCGCGTCGTCCCCGGCGTTGTCCGCGCCGAGTATGGCGTATTCGGCCCCGTTGAGCCGCCGCCGGGCGATGTTCAGGGTGACCCTCTGGCTGTCGATGCCTATGAAGCTCCGCCCGTTGCGCCGCGCCGCCTCCAGGGTCGTGGCGCTGCCCGCGAAGGGGTCCAGCACCCACTCCCCGGGGCGCGAAGCGCAGCGCACGATGCGGTCCAAAAGCGCCAGCGGCTTCTGGGTGTCGTAGCCGGTGCGCTCCGGGTCCTTCTGCTGCAAGTGGCTCAGGTCCGACCACACGTCGGAGGGGGCCACGGGGTCGTCGTCGTAGTAGGTGTACAGCTTGCCGCCCACCCTGATGGACCGGTACACGCGCCCGTCGGGGTCCACGTGGCGGCGCATGTGGTTGGACCGGGGCGCGGCGGGCGGGGCCTTGACCGCGTCGATGTTGAAGTCATACCGCTCGGTCTTTCGGTAGAACAGTATCACGTCGTGCTTCCGGCTGAAGTGCCTGAGGCTGCGTCCGCCGGTCTGGTAGACCCATATGATCTCGTTTAAAAAGTTGTCCTCGCCGAACAGCTCGTCCATCAGAAGCCGCATGTGGGGGTGGAGCCGGAAGTCGATGTGTGTAAATATCATGCCGTCGTCGGACAGAAGCTCCCGGCACAGTATAAGCACCCGGCGCATGTTGAAAAGGTACTTCTCCCGGTCGCGGGTGTCGGCAAAGGTCATCACCGGCAGCACGCGCCGCCCCTTTTGCCAGCCCTCTTCCCCCACGCGCACGCGCATGTAGAATTTGTCCCCGGTCAGGTAGGGCGGGTCCATGTAGATCAGCTTGATCCTGCCGGCGTACTCCGCGCGCAGCTCCTCAAGCGCCTCGGCGCAGTCGCCCAGGCGGTACAGGCCCCTGGAGCCGTCCCTGCCCCTTCTAAGCTCCCGGGATATGTGTATGCGTTCGGGGGTCATCACGCGCCCTCCCCTCTCATGACGATGGGCTATCGGTACAGTATCAGCGAAAACCAGGTGACCAGGTTGCTGCCGGCCAGGAAGTCGATGCCGTGTTTTTCCGCCAGGTCCGTCACCAGTATGCCGTGGCTCTCCACGCAGGGGAACATCCTGTCGGGGTGGCGGCAGGGCGCGTCCGGATAGGCGCATTTTTCGCAGTGGGCGCAGGCCTCGGTGGACAGCGTCAGCGTATCGGCGGCGCGCTCACGGACGATTCCCAGTATCTCCCGGGTGATCCGCTCGTGGTCCGCGCGGGTCGAGAGCGTCTCCGAGATGTTGGCGATGTCGCTGACCTCGGTGATCGTGGCGATCATCAGCCCCTCCGGGTAGGAGAGCACCTTCTCCCGGCACGCCGCCACGCTGCCCACCGCCGGGGGACACGCCCAGGTGGTGTCATACATGGGGCACTCGTGCTCGCAGATGTAGCGCACCCGGTCGGCAAAGACCAGCTCCGACGTGTCGATGAAGGCATAGGCGTACAGCGGAAACGCCGCCAGCCGCTCCTCCAGCCATTGTCTGTCCATTCCCGGCCACCTTTCTCATCTGATGCCGATCATCCCATGATTGTCGGCGTCTTTCCCTTCGGGAGCCGCCGACCCGGCCAACCGGGCTTCGCCCCGGTTGCCTAATCATTATACCATGCTCCCGGGGGTAAGGCAAGTCAGAAGCGCCGGCGGATGCACGCCTCCCCCTCGCGGAGCACGTCGTCGGCGTCGTCGCCCAGCGCCCGCTTCAAAAGGGCGTATTCGTCCAGCGCGCCCTGGCCGTGATAGACCCGGTAGGCCCCGGCGTCGCTGCCCAGGGCGATCCTGCCGCCCAGCCGGGCGCAGGCGGCGACGTTCTTCATCTGGAGCGCCAGCAGGGGCTTGAGCACCCCGTCGGGGAACCGCCCGCAGCCGATCAGGTTGCCGATGGTGACCAGCGTGGGCACCCACACGGCGCCGCTTTGAGCCAGCATGGCCACGGCCTCGTCGTCCAGGTACGCGCTGTGCTCCACGCTGTCCACCCCGGCCTCCAGGGCGCGCTTGACGGTATCCGCCCCGTTGGCGTGGGCCATCACCGAGAAGCCCTCCCCGTGGGCGATCTCAAAAAGCGCCTTCATCTGCGCAAGCGTCAGCGGCTCGCTGGTGATGACGCCGAAGCGGTCGAAATCCATCAGCCCGGAGACCATCAGCTTGATGAAATCCCCCCTGCGCGCCTTCACCTCGGCCACCAGGGCGCGGTAGTCCGCCAGCGTCTCGAAAGTCCTGCCGATGAACGCGCCGTAGCGCCCCTTTAAACACATGTTGAACGTGGGCGTGCGGTACGTGATGCCGTATTCCGGGGCCAGCGCCCGGGCGCGCTCCCCCGCCCCGTAAGCGTCCCCGCCGTCCCGAAGCCAGGTGATGCCCCGGCGGGCGTAGTCCTCGAGCCGGGGCCTGATGATGTCGTCCCGCGCCCCCGCCCGGTGTGCGGCGATGGCGTCCTTGTAGTAGACGCCGTCCAGGACCATGTGAATGTGACAATCGCCCAGCATGGCGCATCCTCCGTCGAAAACACAGCCCCCGGCGTGAAGCCGGAGGCTGTGGGTCATGTCGGTTGTCAGGCGATATTGAAGGCCTCCATGTGATACACCGGGTTCAGCGCCTCCACGATGCCGCTGAGGACATCGTCATAGTGGTCGTCCTTGCGGTCCTGGAGGGTGGTGTCGTGCAGCTTCTCACGGATGTCCTCCAGCGGCACGGGACCGCCGGTCACGTCGGACTCATAGCGGATGATGTGCACGCCGCTGGAGCTGACGACGGGGGTCATGGTCACGTCGCCGACCTTCTCAAGCGACATGGCGCCGTCGTTGAAGTTCTCGTCCCAGTTGCCCTTGGCGGCGCACACGTAGTAGCCGCGGCTGGCGGTGGGCTCGTTCTTCATGCCGGGGTCCTCGCCGTATTCCTCGATCAGGCCGGCGAAGTCCTCGCCCGCCTCGATCTTGGCGTAGATCTCGTCGGTCTTGTCCTTGACGGAAGCCAGGCACGCGGCCTCGGCCTCCTCGACGGCCTTCTGCTTGGCCTCGATGTCGGCCTTGGTCCTGTCGATGTCGGCCTGTATATCCTCGGCGGTGCGGGCCGCCTCGGCGGGCTCGGCCTCGGCGTCTTCAGCTTCGGCGTCCTCAGCTTCGGCGTCCTCGGCCTCGGCGTCGTCGGCGGCGTCCTTCTCGTTGAGCTCGGAAAGCTCGTTCTCGAAGGTGTTCAGCTCGTTCTTCGCGGTGGACAGCTCGGCGCGGGCGTCGGTCACGGCGGTGAGCACGTCGTCCTCGGGCTTCACCAGGATGTGCTTGACGGTGCGGTAGCCCTCGGGGATCCAGGCGACGATCTCGCTGTCAGAGGACATGGCGCTCTCAAAGGCGCTGGCGCTGTCGGCATACGCCTGCTTGTCCTCGTTGACCTTGTCGTCGTAGGCGGCCTGCATATCCTCCTCGGTCAGGTCGGGGATCTCGGCCTTCACGGTCTCCTGCAGCAGCTCATGGTTGGCCTCGTCCAGCTGGGTATTGTAGAAGGTGTCCTTGGAGTAGCCGTTGGCGTACATGTCGTACTCGGTCTGGCGGGCCTTGACGTCGCCCTTGCCCGCGGCCTTCTCGTAGAAGTTGTCGTAGGCGCTCTTGTAGTTCTCGTCGGCGGTCTTCTGGACCTCGGCCAGCTTGTCCTCGGACAGGCTCAGGCCGCGCTTCTCCAGCTCCTTGGCGACGGCGGCGGCCTCCACGACGGCCTCGGCGGCCTGCTCCTTGACGCTGTTGACCACGTCGTTGGTCATGCTCATGCCGAACATGCTGTACATCTGCGCATAGTAGGAATACATGGATGCGAAGCGGCCCAGCGCATCGCCCTTGGTGACGGTGCCGCCGTCGTATTCCGCCACAACCGCGGCGTAATCCTTGTCCAGCTTGGCGAAATCCTCGTCGAGCTGCATCATCGGGTCGATGCCGATCAGGTTGCAGCCGGTGAGGGTCAGCGCCAGCACCACGAGCAGGCCGGTCAGCTTCACGATCGTATGTCTCATTTGAATCTTCCTCTCAATCCGGGGTTGTATCCACCCAAAAATAAACTTCACCCATATATTATACACATTTCGGATTTTTCCGCAAGGGATTTTGGCCAAACTCCGTCCCTCAAAAACTGAAATATGCCCAAATTTAATACTTCTTTACCATTTGACCACATTTCCTCCGCGGGCCGAAGCCGCGTGACCGCGCCGCCCAGATCCCGCGCGAGCCGCTTGAGCAGCCTGTCGTCGGTGTGCGGGCCGGGGATGATCAGCGCGTCGGCCACGCAGAAGGCGGCGTTTTGCCGGGCGAAGGCGCGTATGCGCTTGAGCTGCCTGCCCACGGGTCCGTCGTCGCGCCAGCGCATGGGCTCCACGAGCACCAGCCTGTCCGAGGGAAGCTGGCACGCGAGCGCCAGCGCGCAGTCGCACCCCGCGCCCTGGGCGATGATGCCGCTGACGGCCCCGTCCCTGCGGACGCACTGGTAGGCGCGCTGCAGGGCGTCGTACAGCGGCCGCGCGCCGTCCCGGCGGAAGGCCTCCGCCCGCATGCCCCGCGCCTTAAGCGCATGCGCCGCCGCGTCCAGGGCGCGGATGTCGTAGAGGGGATCGTCGATCAGCAGAAAGCCCGCGTCGCGCGCAGCCGCCATGATAACTCGCCTCCGTCGTCTGACGGGTCCAGCCTCAGCGATCCATCCGCGCGAGCGTCTCGTCCCGCGCCACCACCAGCAGCACGTCATTTTCGCGGATGACGGTCTCCGGCCGGGGCATGGGGTCCACGTCCTCCCCCTGCTTGATGGCGATGATGTTGATGCCCTTGCTGCTGCGAAGCGACAGATCCTCCAGGGATTTGCCGATCCACTCGCGCATGGGGCGCACCTCCGCCATGGAGTAGGTCGGGGAGAGCTCGAGGTAGTCGATGATGCTGCCCGATACAAGGTTATGCGCGATGCGCCGCCCCATATCCCGCTCCGGGAACAAAACCTCGTCCGCCCCCAGCTTTTCCAGCATCCTGCCGTGGAAGTCGTCATGGGCCTTGGCGATGACGCGCCTGACCCCCAGCTCCTTGAGCATCAGCGTGATGGTGCCGCTGGCGCGGATGTCGGAGCCCATGGTGACGAAGGCCACGTCGAAGTCCTTCACCCCCAGGGCGGTCAGCGCGTCCCGGTCCATGGCGTCCATCTGCACGGCCTGGGTAATGGTATCCCGCATGTCCTCCACCAGGTCCATGTTCACGTCCACCCCCAGGACCTCCTCGCCCGCCTCGCACAGCGTCTCCGCGATGGCCCTGCCGAAGCGGCCCAGTCCCACTACGATGTATTGCTTGTTCGTCCTGGCCATATGGATAACCCCCCGTTTTTATCCTATCATCACGTGCTCCTCGGGATAGTTGATCAGCTCCCGGGCGCGGTCCTGCTTCTTCATGAACACCAGCGCCAGCGTCAGCGGCCCCACGCGCCCGGTGAACATGGTCAGTATGATCCACATCCGGGCGAAGGGACGAAGCGCCGACGTGCCGATGGCCGATATGCCCACGGTGCCCATAGCGGAGGCGCACTCGTAGAGCAGGTCGAGAAACGCCGCCTCGGGCTGCATCACCGACAGCACGCACACGTCCACGAACACCAGCGCCACGGCGATGAACACGATGGTCACGGTGCGCTGGATCACCGAGGATTCGATGCGCCTCCCGAACACCTTGATGCTGCTCTCGCCGCGGGCCACCATCCTGACCGTCAGAAGCAGTATGGCCAGCGTGGTGACCTTCACGCCGCCGCCGGTGGAGGCCGGGGCCGCGCCGATCATCATCATGAAGCTGCAGATCAGCTTGGTCACGTCCCGCTGGGCCTGCTGGTCGTAGGTGTTGAAGCCCGCCGTGCGCAGCGTCACCGACTGAAACAGCGCGTTCAACAGCTTCTTCCCAAGCGGCATCGGCCCCAGCGTGGCCGGGTTGTCCCACTCCAATAGCAGCACCAGTATGAAGCCCGCGAGCATCAGCGCGCCGTAGCTTACCAGCACCAGCTTCGTGTGCAGCCGGAGCTTCCTGAAGCTGCGCCGCGTGAGGATGTCGTTGAGGGCGCCGAAGCCCAGGCCCCCGATCACCACCAGCATGATCGCGCACAGGCACATCAGAGCGTCGCCGGAGAAGCCCGTGAGGCTCCGCCCGCCGCCGAACAGGTCAAACCCCGCGTTGCAGAAGGCCGACACCGCGTGAAACACCGCGTAGAACAGGCCCTTGCCCACGCCGTACATCGGTATCATGCGTATGGAGAACACCGCCGCGCCCGCCAGCTCCACGCAGAGGGTGGAGCCCACGACCCACTGCACCAGCTGCACCACGCCGCCCAGCACGTCCTCGTTCATGGAGTCGCGCATGATCATGCGGTCCCGCAGGGAGATGGTGCGCCCCATGACCCGGAAGATCAGCGTGGCGAAGGTCATGAAGCCCAGGCCGCCGGTCTGGATCAGTATGAGCAGCACCACGTGGCCGAAGGTGGAGTACACGGTGCCCGTGTCCCGCACCACCAGCCCGGTGACGCACACCGCCGAGGTGGAGGTGAACAGCGCGTCGAACCAGCTGACCCGGCCCGGCAGCGCGCACGCCGCCGGCAGCGACAAAAGCGCGCTGCCTATGAGGATCAGCGCCGCGAAGCCCGCGGCGATCACCGGCAGCGGGTTGAAGCCGTTGCGCCGGTAGACGAGCTCCACCGCCCGGCTCAAAAAGCGCCGCCAGCCCCGTTCCCTCCGGGCCCGCGCGGCGCTGTGCATACGTTTCAGCATTTATATCCTCTCGATCTCCACCATGTCCATCACGGCGCGGTACAGCGTCCTGTCGACGATGTGATAGCCCTCGGTCATGCAGCGGGCGGTGGCGCAGGCCATACCCATGCGGAAGGTCTCCTCCAGGTCGTTATCCGCCATGAAGCCCGCGATCAGCCCGGCCACCATGGAATCCCCCGCGCCCACGGTGGACTTGACCTCGACGTTCAGCTTCGGCGCGTACAGGGCCTCGTCGCCCCGCAGTATGATCGCGCCGTCCGCGCCCAGGGACACTGCCACGACCTCCACGCCCCGGTCGATGTAGTGCCGGGCGGCGTCGCGGATCTCGGAAATGGACGCGAGGCGCTTGCCGGTCATGGTCTCCAGCTCGTAGCGGTTGGGCTTGATCATGAAGGGCTCCGCCTCCAGCCCCTTGCGGAGGCGCTCGCCGTCGGCATCCAGCACGCAGCGGCAGCCCAGGCCCGCCACGGCGTCGATCAGCGTGGCGTAGTAGTCGTCGGGACAGCCAGGGGGCATGGAGCCGGTCAGTATCAGGTAGTCGCTGTTGTCCGCGTGGGCGCAGACCAGCTCGGTCATGCGCTTGAGCGATTCCGCGTCGATCTCCCGACCGGATTCGTTGAGCTCGGTCACCACGCCGACGGACTGGTCCAGCACCTTGATGTTGGTGCGCGCCGTGCCGTCCAGCCAGATGAAGTCGTAGGCGGTGGAATTGACCATCAGCCGCTTCTCAAACAGCGGCGCGCTGTCGCGGTACATGAAGCCGACGCACTCGGCGTTCAGCCCCAGCGCGGAGACCGTCAGCGCCACGTTGATGCCCTTGCCCGCGGCCACGTCGCTGGAGGACAGCACCCGGTTGAGCCCGCCGGGGGTGAAGCCCTCCACCGTCAGGGTGCGGTCGATGCTGGGATTGAGTGATACGGATGTAATCATGTCTCGTTCTCCTGTCGTGCGGAGGCTTTTTCATCCCGCTCCGCTTCTTCCTCGGATTCCTCTTCCTCGCGCGCCACGTGCTCCAGAAAGCCGCCGATGGTGTGTTTGAGCGTCAGGCTCACGACCACGCACAGCGCCAGCAGCAGCCCCAGGGCGATCAGTATGACCCTTTGAAGATCCGTCATGCCCATCCCTCCCGGAAGATGCGCGATACCAAGTATAGTCTACATTATAACATACTTTCGTCAAAATTCAAGACCCCCGTGTAAAACACCATCCCCCGCCCAGTCGTCGGGCGGGGGATGGTGCAAATCAGTTGACGATCCTGTCCCTGACATGATAGGGACTTCGCGCATAGCCCTCCTGCATTTCGCCCTCGGCATGCGGCACGGCGACGCCCTCGCCGGGCGCGGCCTCCAGGGTGAAGGAGGACACCTCGTAGGCGCAGCGCACCATGTACTCCCCGTTTTCCAGCTGCTTTTGATACTCCCTCGACTGAAGCCGCCCCGTGAGGCGCACCCGCTCCCCCACGTCGAACCGGGCGGCGTACTGGGCGTTGCGCCCCCAGGCGATGCAGGGGATGTAATCGCTCTTGCCGAAGGCCCGGTTGACGGCCAGCATCATGTCGCAGATCTCCCGCCCAAAGGGCGTGGAGCGGTACACCGGCGGCTTGCACAGCGCCCCCGTCAGCGTGACCCGGTTGAGCGTGTCGCCCTCCCGGGTCTCGGCGATGCTCTGGGCAAACAGCGTCACCATCAGCCGTCCCGCGCCGTCGATGACCTTGTTGTAGGAGCGCACCTGGCCGTTGACCAGCAGAAGCTGCTCCCGATCCTCCGGCAAAAGCCCCATCAGCTTGCCGGGAATCGTGATCGGCAGCCGGTCGATCGTGCCCGAGAGCCGCTTCACCGCCAGCGTGCCCGTGTAAAACGGCTCGTTCATCACCTCGTGGCTCAGTTTAAGTTCTCCCTCCAGGCGTCCCGCCGCCATAATTCTGTTGTTCGGATTTTCCATCGTATCCCCTCCGGTCGTGATAGTGTGCGTACATTCCGTCGGCGGAGGCCCTGGCCTGCCGCCATCCCCTATATATGCCCTCTTCCGCGGCGTTATGCCATTCAGCGCTTTGAAGCGCGCAAATCCCGGGCTCCCGCGCGAATTAAGAACATGTGTTCGATATGCGTATTATAGCACATGTGTTCGGCGTTTGCAATCGAACAGCGCGTTAAAGGAATTTGGAATATTGGGAACTTAACGATAAACAAAAACGTCTAACAGAGCAACACTGAACGAGGAGGACGATCCCGTGAAGAAGATATGCGCGATACTGATCCTCGCCCTGCTGGCGCTGCTGGCGGGCTGCGCGCTGGCAGAGACCTCGACCGTGGTGCGCAGCGGCGCGCTGGCGGCGTATCTGGACGGCGAGGGCAAGCTGTACCTGCCCGGCAACGGGCAGCCCGTCAACCGGTCAAGCGCCGACGCGCTGGTGTCCATCGACCCGTACCGGGTGCTGTTTTTATCCACGCAGCCGGACGGCACGCGGGACCTTTACATGATCGACCTGGGCTCCTTCCGCGAGCGCCTGGTGGCGAAGCACGTCTGCGACGCCTGCATGGCGGACGAGGACACGCTCTACTACGTCTCCGGCGCGGACCGCGCGAAGCTGATGCGCGTGAACATGAAGACGCTGTCGGAGGCGGTGGCCTGCACCGCGGCGGAGCCCATCGACCGGCTGTACAATTCCGCCGACGGCCTGGTGTACGAGCAGGTGGACAACGCCGGAACCATGATCTACAACCGCCTGACGGGCAGGTTTGACAGCTACCTGGGCGCGCTGCCCAACAGCGGCCTGCGCACGGACAGCTTCGAGCTCTACCTGAGCGACGGCAACCTGTACCTCCGCGACCTGGCCAGCCTGGTCTCCGAGCACATCGACTCCGGCGTGCAGGCCTATGCGGTGATGAAGGGCCGGGTCTACTACCTGTGCGGCGGCGGCGTGACGCGCCTCAAGTGCTACGACCCCGCGCAGATGACCTGGCAGGCGGTGCTGACGCTGGATTCCAGCATGGAGCGCCAGCTGACCGCCTCCGAAAAGCAGCTGTTCCTGCTGGACTACCGGGGGCAGGTCTACACCGCCGACCTCGAAAACGGGGAACTTAAGAATTACGTCAAGCTCCCGGACACCTCGGCCTACGACCTGCCCGAGGGCTATACCGTTTCCGATATCAAGATCGAGGCCATGCACGGCCAGCTGAACGTCTACGCGGCGCTGGAGGAAGCCTCCGCCCAGCCCAGCTTCAGCTTCATCGAGTTCACCTCCACCTCCGATTCCGACCTGCCCAACCTCCGGCTCGTCGAACGCTACGCCATAAAGGGCGAGACGGCCGCGTGGGCGCGGCTCAAGCCCGCCGAGCAGTACAGCCCGCTGTCCCGCGGCAGCCGCGGCGAGGCGGTGCGGGCCATACAGAAGCCCCTCAGGGCGCTGGGCTATTACCACTACTACATAGACGGCATATTCGGCCCCCGCACGCAGTACGCCGTAAAGCTGCTGCAATCCGACCTGAACCGGCCCGTGACCGGCGTGGCGGACGCCGAGCTGCAGCGGCTTATTTTGGAGGGCAAGCTGTCCAGCTATGACGAATACATGGCCCTCACCCGGGGCAACCGCGGCCTGCGGGTGCAGATCATGCAGGAAAAGCTCCGGGACCTGGGCTACCTGGGGGACGCCGCCGACGGCATATTCGGCGCGAACACCCAGCGGGCGGTGCAGCTTTTCCAGGCGGAAAACGGGCTGGACATCTCCGACGGCGCCACCCGCGAGACGCTCAAGCGGCTGTACTCCGCGGGCGCGAAGCGCTGCTCAAGCTTCATCGACCTGTACCCCGGCTACACCGGCTGCCGCGTGCGGGAGCTGAACGACCGGCTGCAGGCGCTGTACTATCTGGAATACAATCCCGGCGTCAGCTACACCCTCGAGACCGCGGAGGCCGTGCGCGCCTTCCAGCGCAGCGCGGGCCTGTCGGTCAACGGCAACGCCACCTCGGGCGTGCTCCGCAGGCTGTTCGGCCGCTACGCCCCCGAGTGCCCCGGCTACATCACCCTGCGTCGCGGCGACGACAACGACCGCGTGGACGCCCTGCAGCTGAGGCTCAAAAAGCTCAACTACTACTCCGGCCCGGTCGACGGCTACTACGGCAAGTCCACCGAGAAGGCCGTGAAGCTATTCCAGAAGAAGCTGGGGCTGAACGTCACCGGCACGGCCAACGTGCGCACCCAGGCGCTGCTGTTCAGCAAGGACGCCCCCGAGTACGTGAAGCCCACCGTGATCGGTGTACCTGTGATTACCGTGGAGCGCTTCGACAGGCTGCAGAACACCGTCTACTTTATCGATAAAAACAGCGCCCCGGACGGCAACGCCGTGTTCAGCTGGTACGTCGAGGGCGAGGTCAGGGAGTTCGGCGTGCAGGTGTACGACGCCGACCACAGGATGATCGTGAATAAAAAGACACCGCTGTGCCGCATCACCGTGCCGCTCAACACGCTGGAGAAGGACCGGCTCTACGCCCTGACCGTCACCGCATACCCCGAGGACGGCAGCAAGAAGCACATCACCACCGAGAGCGTGGGCTTCATGCACTGCGATAACCGCCCGGTCGAGACGCCGCCGATGGGCGTCGTGGGCGATCCCCAGCTGTTCATCAAGACCGTGCTGCGCACCCAGGGCGGCGTGCAGTACCTGCAGCCCGGCGAGGCGGCCTTCCACTGGCACGCCGACGGCGAGGTGGACCGCTACTGCGTGGAGATCTTCTCAAGCGACGGCGAGATGCTCAAGACCCTGGAGACCAAGGGCGAGCAGCTCAGCCTGTCCACCTCGGCGCTGAGCGTGGGCAAGCGGTACACGCTGTACGTCTACGCCATCCCCGCCCGCGGGACCATCGAGAACGCCCGCACCGCCGCGCAGACCTTCGCGCTGGAGGACCTCTCCGTCCCCACCCCCACCCCGGAGCCCGAGGAGCCCGAAGTGACGCCGGAGCCCCTGACGACCGCGGAGCCCACCGACGAGCCGCCCGCCGACGACGGCGCGGTGCTCGATGTCCTCGATGAACTCCCCGGCCCGTCCTCCGACGCCGAGCCTGAGGAAATCACCGAACCCGCGCCCGAGGAGGTCGTCGAGCCTGCGCCTGAGGAGGTCGTCGAGCCTGCGCCTGAGGAGGTCGTCGAGCCTGCGCCTGAGGAGGTCGTCGAGCCTGCGCCCGAAGAGGTCGTCGAGCCTGCGCCGGATGAAGTAACTGAGCCCGTGCCCGAAGAGGTCGTCGAGCCTGCGCCGGATGAAGTGACTGAGCCCGTGCCCGGGGACGTCGGGGAGGGCGCGCCCGAGACCGTCACCCCGCCGGTGCTGTCCTTCGACACCACCGTCGCGCAGCTGGACGACGTCACCTACGTGGCGGACGACGTGCTGGTGATGCACTGGGAATCCGAGGGCGAGGTCAAGGCCTACTACGCCGAGGTCGTCAACGACGAGGGCGAGGTGCTGGCGTCCGCAACGACCCAGGACAGCTCCATCGCCGTGCGCCAGGGCAATCTGATGGAGGGCGAGGTCTACACGCTCAACGTCACCGCCCTTCCCGAGGACGACGGCGAAGGCGCGACCGCCTCCGCGCAGTTCGCGCTGTACATCGAGGATGCCGCGGAAGCGCCGAGCGCCGAGGAACCTGTGATCGAGGAAGCGCCTGTCATTGAGGAAGCGCCCGTTGTCGAGGAAGCGCCCGTCATTGAAGAAGCGCCTGTCATTGAGGAAGCGCCTGTCATTGAAGAAGCGCCCGTCATTGAGGAAGCGCCCGCCATCGAGGAAGCACCCGTCATCGAAGAGGAACCCTTCATCGAGGAGGAACCCTTCATCGAAGAGGAACCCTTCACCGTGGAGGAGCCCGTCGAGGAAGCGCCCGTATATGAGGAGCCCGTCGTGGAGGTGCCCGTGATCGAGGAACCGCCTGTGATCGAGGAACCGCCTGTGATCGAGGAACCGCCTGTGATCGAGGAACCGCCCTTCGAGGAAGCACCCGTCGAGGAAGCGCCTGTGATCGAGGAACCGCCCGTTGAAGAAGCGCCCGCCGGGGAGCCTGCCGTCGAGCCGCCCGCGGAGGGTACCGGCGAGACCGCCGTCGCCATGGACCCCGAGACCACCGCGCAGGTCCAGGCCGTGCTGGTCAGCTGGGGCTGGCTCGCGCCGGAGGGCTTCGAGCCCGGCGTGGCCGACGAGCCCACCCTGCTGGCGATCAGCGCCTTTGAGGCCTGGTACAACGCCAACTGCGAGGGGACGCTGGCCTCCGCGGAGGGCCTGGTGGACGTCAACACGCTGGCGCTGCTATTAAACCAGGAGGGCATCACCTATCCCAACGTCGTCGAGTGAGCCCCCATAACAGTCACCGGCAGCCGCAAAGCGGCTGCCGGTGACGCACGGAGGATAACATATCATGTTGAATCTTCGCAATAAAATCGAGGCCTACGTGCCCTTCAACGCCCAGGAGGCGGCGGACAGGCGGATGATGCTCAGGGCCATCGACGCGCTGGAAAACCCGCTCTCGCGGGAGAACGTATTCGCCCACTTCACCGCCTCGGCATGGATCGTCAATCCCGGGCGCACCCGGGCGCTGATGGCCTGGCACAACATCTACAAAACCTGGGCCTGGACCGGCGGCCACGCCGACGGCGAGGCGGACCTGCTGTCGGTGGCGCTCCGCGAGGCGCGGGAGGAGACGGGCGTGCGGGAAATTCGGCCCGTCATGAACGATATCTATTCGCTGGAGGTCGTGCCCGTGAACGCCCACGTGAAGCGGGGCAGCTTCGTCTCCGCCCACCTGCACATGAACGTCACCTACCTGCTGGAGGCCGACGATTCCCAGCCTTTGCAGATCAAGCCCGACGAGAACAGCGCCGTGGGCTGGCTGAGCCTCGATCAGGCGGCGGACAACCGGGACGAGCCGTACATGACGGTGATCTACCGGAAGCTGAACGAGAAGCTGAACGGGCGATGAGGGCATCGCCCCTACACCAGCGTGCGCATCCGTAGGGGCGATGCCCTCATCGCCCGCACATCCGCACATCATCCGTAGGGGCGATGCCCTCATCGCCCGCGTCGTCCGGGGTATCAAAACGGTCGGCGCGCCTGACCTGGTCTTTGACCCCACACCCGCCTGCCGGCTGGTTCGCTCCTAAGGACTTTGCCTCCCCACTACTGCAGCTCTCAGCGTAATCATCGCTGGCAGGACTTACCTCTAAGCCGCACCATGCTCACCGGAATTTTCCCGGCTTACGTGGATCGTTTCGCCTGCGACTGGCATCGACTTTCAACCACAGACGCGCGCCGACCACCTCCATTATAAAAAAAGCCCCCGACATCGTCAAGGGCTTTTTTATTATTTGATGTCCGCCAAATCGTAGGGCGTGTTCTGGTAGACGAAGTAGTTCAGCCAGTTGGTGTAGAGCAGGTTCGCGTGGCTGCGCCAGGTGACCCGGGGGCGCTGGGAATCGTCGTCGTTGGGATAGTAGTTCTTGGGCACCTCGATGGGCAGGCCCAGGTTCTTGTCCCGCAGGTACTCCTTCTCCAGCGTGTCGGCGTCGTATTCGGAGTGGCCGAATATGAACACCTGCCTGCCGCCGAAGGTCTGCACCGCGTACACCCCGGCCTCATCGGAGGACGCCAGTATCTTCAATTCCGGCACGGCCTCGATGTCCGCCCGGTCCACGGTGGTGTGGCGGGAGTGCGGGGCCATGAACACGTCGTCAAAGCCCCGGAACAGTATCGACTGCCGGCGCTCCACGCGGTGCTCGAACACCCCGAACAGCTTGTGGTCGAGCTGGCGCTTGGGGATGCCGTAGTGATAGTACAGCCCCGCCTGCGCGCCCCAGCAGATGTGGAAGGTGGAGTGCACGTGGCTCTTGGACCACTCCATGATCCCGCACAGCTCGTCCCAGTAGTCCACCTGCTCAAAGGGCAGGTGCTCCACCGGCGCGCCGGTGATCACCATGCCGTCGTAGCGGTTGTCGCGCACCTGGTCGAAGGTCTTGTAGAACGCCAGCATGTGGTCCTGGGACACGTTCTTCGATTCGTGGCTCTTGACCTGCAATAGCTCCAGCTCCACCTGCAGCGGCGTGTTGCCCAGCACCCGGGCGAGCTGGGTCTCCGTGACCACCTTGGTGGGCATCAGGTTCAAAACCAGTATGCGCAGCGGACGGATGTCCTGGCTGATGGCCCGGAACTCCGTCATCACGAATATATTCTCGTTTTCCAGCGTCTCCCGCGCCGGGAGCGCGTTCGGAATCTTGATCGGCATGCGCTTCTCTCCCTGATCAGTGGTCTTTTTTATTGTACTTCACCAAGGTTAAGAAACAGCGTTATAATCTATATATTGTTATTATGTTGTGGTATAGACTGAACCTATACCAACCTCGCGCACGCCCGCGCCAGCGCGTCCAGCGTGCCGCAGGGCACCATGCTGCAATGGGGCCTGAGCCGGGTGACGCCCTTGAGGTACGGCCACTTGGCCTCGGGGATGGGGTTCATCCACACCACGCTGCCGGCCTGCCGCGACGCCTTGACGAGGGCGGCCTCGGCGCGGTTCAAATCCACCGTCTTGGCGTCGGACAGCACGATCAGCACCGCGCCGGGACCGAGTACCGGCGGGTTCGCCGCCAGCACCGCCTCCAGCGCGCGCCCGATGTTGGTTCCCCTGCCCCACACGCCGGAGGAGCGCACGTAGGCGGTGAACAGGCTCATGTCCTGCAGCGCGAAGGGGTTCACCCGCTGCACCTGCTCGGAGAACAGGAATATCTCGGAATGGTCGGACACCTCCGACAGGGACTTTATAAAGCGTATGGCGAACTCCGAGAACTGCATCATGGACGCGGACACGTCGCACAGCATCACCACGCGCTTGCGGCGGCTGTGGCGCTTCTTGTGATGCAGGCGGCACAGCGCCCCGCCGGTGGACAGCCCCGCGCGGATGGTGCGCTTAAAGTCCAGCGCCGCGGCGCGCCCCGCGGCCCGGCGTCGCGCCACGATGTCCCCGTTGATGCGGCGGGTCACCTGGTCGATGAGCTGGTACGCCCGGGGGATCTCGCTGTCCTTGAAGTTGGAGATGTCCCGAAACATCATGTCGGCGTCGCTGTCCTGCCGCATCGCGCCCTCGGCGGCATCCTCCAGCACCATCTGCTGCTCCAGCAGGCTCTTCATGAACACCGAGCGTATGAAGCCCTCGTACAGCTTCGGCGCGTGCGCCATCTTCTCGGAGAATTTGTCCGCGATGTCCCGCAGCCGGTCGCGCTCGGACTGGGGCATCCGCGCGTAGACATCCTTCAAATCGTCCCGGAATTCGATGGGCCTGCCGTCCACGGTCAGCGTCTCCTCCATCTCCCGGCGGCGCTGTTCCATCTCCCGCCGCGCCTCGGCCATGGCCTGCCGGTTCGCCTCAAACGCCTCCGCCGGCACGAAGTACAGCTCGAACAGCCGGTCGAAGGTCTCCTGCTCCCGCCGGGTGCCCGCCAGTATGGCGCGCATCGCGGCGCGCACGGCGTCCCGGTCCTCGAAGCCCACCAGCGAAAGCGCCCGCAGCATGTCCTCCGTCTCCCGTATGCCGACGGTCATGCCCTGGGCGCGCAGGTCGTTGACGAAGCGCACCATGCGGTCGAGCAGGACATCCTCCGGCTTATCGCAGCCGCACCGGCCGCAGCCCCCGCAATCGCCGTGATGCCTACATAATCGCGCGGATAAAATCGTCATCGGCCATGATCTCCCGCATATCGTCGTTGTTCTTGAGCGCAAAGCCCAGGGTCTGGGCGAGGTTTTCATCGTCCAGCTCGTCCGCGCCCAGCGCCTGCAGCGCCATGGCCCAGTCCAGCGCCTCCGCCACGGAGGGCTTCTTGGTCACCGCCTCCGACTGCCGGAGGTACGCCACCGCCCGGGCCACCTGGGTCGCCAGCGCCTCGGAAAGCCCGGGGCGCTTCGCCCGCAGGATTTTGATCTCCCGCTCGACGTCCGGGTACTCCAGGTAGAGGTACGCGCACCGGCGGCGCAGCGCCTCGGACAGCGGGCGGGTGTGGTTGCTGGTGAGCACGATGAAGGGCACGCTGCGGGCGCACACGGTGCCGTACTCGGGGATGGTGACCTGCATCTCGCTTAAAAGCTCCAGCAGGAAGGCCTCGAACTCGGCGTCGGCCTTGTCGATCTCGTCGATCAGCAGCACCACCGGCTCCTCCGAGCGTATGGACTTCAAAAGCGGCCGCTCCAGCAGGTATTCCTCGCCGAAGAGGTCCTCCACCCGCTGGCCGCCGTCCCGGTTCATCTGTATGGACAGAAGCTGCTTTTGATAGTTCCACTCGTAAAGCGCCTTGGATTCGTCCAGTCCCTCGTAGCACTGCAGGCGGATGAGCGGGCGCTCGAAGGCCCGGGCCGCCGCCTTGGCCACCTCCGTCTTGCCCACGCCCGCCGCGCCCTCGATCAACAGCGGCCGGTTCAGCTGCATGGCGATGTACAGCGTGGCCGCCAGCGCGTCGTCCGCGATGTAGTTTTCCCCGTTCAGTTTTGCCTTCAGCGCGTTCAATGCGTCCCGCAAGGGACCACTTCCCTTCTTTACAGAGTGCAGAGAAAAGAGTGCGGTTTTAGATATGTTTCCAGCCCGCGCGTCCACAACGTCGCGGGCTGGAGGGGGGCGGGATCCCTTACTTTTCGATGATCTCGAGCAGCTCCATCGGGCAGGCCTTGGCGCAGATGCCGCAGGCGATGCACTTGGTGGCGGTTTCACCCAGGGTCATGACCTGCATCGGGCAGGCCTTCACGCACTCGCCGCAGGCGGTGCACAGCTTTTTATTGATCATATACACGCCGGTCTTGGGGTTCTGGCTGATGGCGTTGTTGGGACAGGTGCGGGCGCACTTGCCGCACTGTATGCAGGTCTTGACCTTCACGTCGCCCTTGTTGTCCACGATCTGTATGCAGCTCTTCGCCGGATCGAACACCTTGTAGAACGCCTCCGAGCACGCGCGCACACAGCTTAGACACGCCATGCACTCGATGCCCTTTTTGACCGCCAGTTTCTTCATGAGGATTACCTCCCAAATTATAGTAGTGTCACCATTATACAGGAGCAGGGGCATATTTGTAAATGCTAACTTAATTTAGTGATATCTAACCGTTACACGGAACGGTTGCATTCATCGTAATTTTACACGGATTTATTGAAATATGGGGCTTCCGCTATGCCCCAGGGGGGGATATGACCTTGACTTTGTGACAGGCATTTGATAAAATAAATTTGACCGTGGATTGGTGTGTGCAGTCACGGTTTGCGCATCGCTCAAGGGTTTATGGCTTCACTGTGTGGAGCGCATATTTCCGTGGGCCTTTTGTGTGTGCGCGTGCCGTGGGGCGACGCCCCGATCCTTTGTTGCAAGCCTAATAAGATTTGGGAGGAAATCAAATTGAGCGAGATCACCAAAACCTTCATCACTCTCGAAGAGATGGAAGCCGCGACCAACCGTCTGCTCGAAACCGCGCAGAAGGTCGGCGCCGACACCTGGCAGCAGCGCGTGAAGAATCAGACCCCGCACTGTAAGTTCGGCGAAGAGGGCATCTGCTGCCGCATCTGCACCATGGGCCCCTGCCGCATCACCCCCAAGGCGCCCCGCGGTATCTGCGGCTGCGACCGCGACGGCATCGTCGGCCGCAACTACCTCCGCTTCACCGCCGGCGGCGCCGCGACCCACTCCGACCACGGCCGCAACATCGCCAATGTGCTCTACCTGGCCAGGGAGGGCGGCGACTACCAGGTCAAGGACCCGGAGAAGCTGATCCGCATCGCCAAGGAATGGGATATCGAGACCGAGGGCCGCGACATCTACGACCTCGCCCATGAGGTCGCCGAGACCGGCCTGATGGAGTACGGCAAGCCCTTCGGCATCCAGCGCTTCCTGAAGCGCGCCCCCGAGGTGCGCCAGAAGGTCTGGCACGACGCCGAGATCGAGCCCCGCGCCATCGACCGCGAGGTCTCCCAGTCCATGCACATGACCCACATGGGCTGTTCCTCCAAGGCGGAGGCGCTGGTGCGCCAGTCCCTGCGCGCCGGCCTGTCCGACGGCTGGGGCGGCTCCATGATGGGTACCGAGTTCTCCGACGTGCTCTTCGGCACCCCCAAGCCCATTGACACCAACGCCAACCTGGGCGTCATGGAAGAGGACATGGTCAACATCATCGTCCACGGCCACGACCCGTCGCTGTCCGAAATGGTCGTGTTCTACGCGCAGGATCCCGAGATGGTCGCCCTGGCCAAGGAGATGGGCGCGAAGGGCATCAACGTCTGCGGCGTGTGCTGCACCGCCAACGAGGTCGCCATGCGCCACGGCATCCCGATGGCCGGCAACTTCCTCCAGCAGGAGAACGTGGTGCTGACCGGCGCCTGCGAGGCCATCGTGGTGGACGTGCAGTGCATCTTCCCCGCCCTGGGCCCGCTCTCGAAGTGCTTCCACACCAAGTTCATCACCACCTCCGAAATCGCGCAGATGCCCGATTCCGATTTCATTAAGTTTGAAGAAGCCAACGCCGGCGCGAACGCCCGCAAGATCGTGGAGATGGCCGTGCGCAACTTCAAGAACCGCAAGCCGGAGCTGGTGCACATTCCCCAGCTCAAGACCAACGCCACCGTCGGCTACTCCGTCGAGGCCATCAAGAAGTGCCTGGACGGCGTCACCAACAGCCACCTGGATCCGATCAACACCATGATCCCGCTGATCCAGTGCGTGAAGTCCGGCGTGCTGCGCGGCGCGGTCGCGCTGGTGGGCTGCAACAACCCCCGCGTGCGTCCCGACTACGCCCACGTCGAGCTGATGAAGAAGCTCATCGCCAACGACATCATCGTCATCGTCTCCGGCTGCTCCGCCCAGGCCGCCGGCAAGGCGGGCCTGCTGAGCAAGGAGGCCAAGGAGCTGTGCGGCGAGGGCCTGAAGCGCGTCTGCCAGCTGGTGGACATCCCGCCGGTTCTGCATATGGGCTCCTGCGTGGACATTTCCCGCATGATGATTCTGGCCGCCGATATCGCCAAGGACTGGGGCATCGACATCTGTGAGATCCCCGTCGTGGGCTGCGCCCCCGAGTACATGTCCGAGAAGGCGGTCTCCATCGGCAACTACGTCGTCGCCACCGGCATCGACACCTTCCTGGGCGTCAACCCCTACACCAAGGGCGGCCCCGGCGTGGAGGCGCTGTTGCAGGGCAGCATCAAGGATTGGGTCGGCGCGAACTTCACCGTCGAGCTCGATATTGAGAAGATGGGCGACGAGATGATCGAGCGCATCGAAGAGAAGCGCGTCGCGCTGGGCATCTGACAAACAGGGCTTCCCTGTCACTATAATATCGGAAGGATTGAGCGAAGCATGAAGGTAGCCATCACCGGAAAGGGCGGGGTCGGCAAGACCACACTCTCCGCCGTGCTCGCGCGGCTCTACGCCGACGAGGGCCGCACCGTGCTGGCCGCGGATGTGGACCCGGACGCGAACCTGGGCCTGGCGCTGGGCTTTTCGGAGGAGGAGGTCAACGCCATCACCCCGATTTCCAGAATGCGCAAGCTGGTTGAGGAGCGCACCGGCGCGAACAACCTCAACAAGTTCTTCAAGCTCAATCCGCAGGTGAGCGATATCCCCGACGCCTACGCCCGCGAGATCAACGGCGTGAAGCTGCTGGTCATGGGCACGGTGGAAACCGGCGGCTCCGGCTGTGTGTGCCCCGAGCACGTGATGCTCAAGGCCATACTGTCCTCCCTCGTGTTCCGCAAGGACGACGTGGTGATCATGGACATGGAGGCCGGGCTGGAGCACCTGGGCCGCGGCACCGCCAGCATGATGGACCAGTTCATCGTGGTCATCGAGCCCGGCGCCCGCAGCATACAGACCTACACGAAGGTCAGGCAACTCGCCGCCGACATCGGCATCCACCGGGTGCGCGTGGTGGCCAACAAGGTGCGCGACGCGCAGGATGAGGCTTTTTTGAAACAGCGCATCCCCGAAGACGCGCTCCTGGGCTTCATCCACTACTCCGGCGAGGTGATCGACGCGGACCGGCGCGGCATGTCGCCCTACGACACCAGCCCCCATACCGTCGAGGAGATTCGCGCCATCAAGGCAAGGATCGATGCTGAAAAAGCGTAGCACTCAACAGAATCTATCATGAAAGGAATGTTAGCATACATGGGACTGTTTCAGACTGTATTCCGTGGTTCCGATGAAATGTACTTCAAGGCCGAAGAAGAGCTGAACGCCGTTATCGCCGAGCTGGGCGAGGACGCCGCGATGCAAATGCCCGACACCGCCTACTTCCTGGCCTGCATTTACGCCTACCTGGGCATCAAGGTCACCACGCTGGGCGAGCTGAAGGCCGCTCTCGCCGAGATCCGCAAGATGATGACCCGCGAGAACCGCACCAAGTCCATCTTCGACTCCGGCGTCGCCACCGCCATGGCCGCCGAGGTGATCGAGGCCTGCAAGTACGCCCGCACCCCCACCCCCTACGAGAACACCCAGTACCACGGCCACTTCTCCGACGCCGAGGTGCGCGAGCTGGGCGTGCCGCTGGTCACCCGCGACATCCCGGGCTTCGTGGTCATGATCGGCCCCGCCCCCACCGCTGAGGAAGCGCTGGAGACCGTCAAGGGCTATCAGGCCCGCGGCATATTCGTATTCATGATCGGCGGCATCATCGACCAGGTGCACTCCCTGGGCATGACCACCGGCTTCAACGTGCGCGCCGTGGCCGTCGGCCCCGACATCTGGTCCGTGGGTCACATCATCTCCCTGGTGTGCCGCGCCACCTTCATCTTCGGCGCGACCCAGCCCGGCGACGCCCAGGCGTTCCACGACTACACCTTCAAGCGCATCTTCGCGTTCGTCAACGCCTACGCGCCCGTGGCGGACATCGTCGTGGCCTGCGGCGCCGGCGCCATCAAGATGGGCTTCCCGGTCATCACCAATGACGACCACGATCCCACCTGGCCCGTGCCGAAGTCCCTGATCGTCTACAAGGACACCAAGGACTGGATCGAGACCTCCCTCGAGGCCCGCGACATCAAGATCAAGGTCACCAACATCGACATCCCCGTGTCCTTCTCCTCCGCCTTCGAGGGCGAGATCATCCGCAAGAAGGACATGCGCATCGAGATGGACGGCTCCCGCGTGGACTGCGTCGAGCTGGTCCGCATGAGGGAGCCCCACGAGATCGAGGATCACCTCATCACCGTGGAGGGCCCCGACTTCGACGCCTTTGACGTGGGCGCGAAGATACCGATCGCCTACATCGTCGAGGTCGCCGGCAAGACCATGCAGCCCGACTTCGAGGGCGTGTTCGAGCGCAAGTTCCACTCCTTCCTCAACTGCATCGAGGGCGTCATGCACACCGGCCAGCGCGACATGATCCGCATCCGCGTGTCCAACGCCTCCTTCGACGCCGGCTTCCGCGCCAGGCACATCGGCGAGGTGCTCTACGCCAAGATCAAGTCCGAGTACGACACCGTCGTGGACAAGTGCCAGGTGAAGATCTACACCGATCCCGAGAAGGTCAAGGAGCTGCGCGCCGAGGCTAACCACGTCTTCGACCTGCGCGACGAGCGCCTGAAGAGCATGACCGACGAGTCCGTGGACGTGTTCTACACCTGCATCCTCTGCCAGGCGTTCTCCCCGTCCCACGTGTGCATCGTCACCCCCGAGCGCCTGGGCCTGTGCGGCGCCGTGTCCTGGCTGGATGCCAAGGCCACCAATGAGCTCGACCCCAACGGCCCCTGCCAGATCGTGCCCAAGACCCGCATGATCGACGAGCGCGTCGGCCGCTATGAGGACGTCAACGAGGCCGTCAACAAGTACTCCCACGGCGCGCTGGAGCAAGTCACGCTGTACTCCATCATGGAGGACCCGATGACCTCCTGCGGCTGCTTCGAGTGCATCTGCGGCATCGAGCCCCTGTCCAACGGCGTGGTCATCGTCAACCGCGAGCACGTGGGCCTCACCCCCATGGGCATGAGCTTTAGCGAGCTGGCCTCCATGACCGGCGGCGGCGTGCAGACCCCCGGCTTCATGGGCCACGGCAAGCACTTCATCGCCTCCAAGAAGTTCATCAAGGCCGAGGGCGGCCTGGCCCGCATCGTCTGGCTGCCGAAGGCCCTCAAGGAGCAGATCGCCGAGCGCCTGAACGAGTCCGCCAAGGACCTCTACGGCATCGACAACTTCACCGACATGATCGCCGATGAGACCGTCTGCACCGAGGATCCCGAGGAGCTGCTCAACTTCCTCACCGAGGTCGGCCATCCCGTGCTGGGCATGGAGCCTCTGATGTAATCTGGAAAGGCAGTATGCCATTTGCATCCCCTCCCGCCCGAAATACATTTCGGGTGGGAGGGCGTTTTGTACATGCGGCAGATGACCGCAACAGCGAGTTGCTTGTGCAACAGGTATCTCTATAGTACAATGATGATGCAATCAGATTTCGGGAGGTACTTGCTATGAACGCACAGAACGTGATCTATAAGCTCAGGACCAGCCTGGGCCTTTCCCAGGACGATCTTGCCGAGAAGGTATTCGTCACCCGGCAGGCGGTATCCCGCTGGGAAAACGGCGAAACCGTGCCCAACACGGAGACGTTGAAGCTGCTGTCGAGGCTCTTCAACGTGTCCATCAACACGCTGCTCGGCTCCCCGCAGAAGCTGGTCTGCCAGTGCTGCGGCATGCCGCTGGAGGACAGCATCATCGGAAGGGACAAGGACGGGACCCTCAACGAGCACTACTGCCAGTGGTGCTACGCGGACGGCACCTACACGTACAGCAATATGGACGACCTGATCGACGTCTGCGTGGGGCACATGGTCGACGAAGGCATCTCCGAGGAACAGGCCCGCGCCTATTTGAAGCAGACGCTGCCCACGCTGGATTACTGGAAGCGCTACGAGCAGCTCGGGGACGGCGGCGAGTTCGAAGCGTTCAAGCGGCAGTTGATCGACGAAATCAACGCGCTCCACATCGAGGGCATGCCCAAGCTCGAGAAGCTGAACGCCCTCGTGGGGCGGTTTGTGAACCTGGAATACCTGCTTTCCAGCGGCGCTAAGGTCAAGTTTTTGAACGACCAGACGACTTACCTGGGGAACCAGCTGGAATCCGAATTCGGCGGGGACCGATGCTTCGGCGTCGTGGCGTGCATGGACTTCATACTGATTTGCACCTACGAAAAGGACGGCGTCAATCCTGAGCTCGTGCTGTATAAAAAGAGATAGGTATTATGATCGGGAAAATGACCCGGCGCCGCAAGATAAGCGCGAAGAAGCGGCTTATGGCCGTCATCAAAGGGGTGGCAATATGAACGCAAGCATCGATTTGACCGGCGTGGCGCTGCGCACCGAGCGCCTGACGCTCCGCCCCTGGCGGGCGAGCGACTTAGACGATTTCTACGCCTACGCCCGGGTGGACGGCGTCGGCCAGATGGCCGGGTGGCTCCCCCACCGAAGCCTCGAGGAATCCCGGGAGATCCTCGACATGTTCATCCGGGAGAACAAGACCTTCGCCGTCGTCCACCAGGGCAGGGCCGTGGGCTCCGTCGGCATAGAATGCTACAACGAGGCCGCCTTCCCCGAGCTTGCAAGCCTGCGGGGCCGGGAGATCGGCTACGTGCTGTCCAGGGACCTCTGGGGGCAGGGCCTCATGCCCGAGGCGGTGCGTGCCGTCACGGGGTACCTCTTCGACATCGTGAAGCTGGATTTCGTGCTCGTCGGGCACTTTCCGTGGAATCATCAATCTGAACGTGTGATCGAAAAGTGCGGCTTTGAGTACGTCAAAACCATCCCCTACGAGACGCGGTGCGGCACCGTGGAGGATTCCCGGGAGTACATACTGCGCAACCCCCGGTCGCAGGAGGCATGATCATGGATAAAAAGGCCCTGCGCCGCATGATCGGCGCAAAGAAGAGCGCCCTGACCCCGGAGGAGGTCGGGCGCAGGAGCACGATACTGGCCGAGAGGCTGTTTGAAACGCCGCAATACCGATCCTGTCGGTCGCTGTACGCCTACCTGTCCTTCAACCAGGAGGTGCGCACCGACCCCATCATCGCCCGCGCCTGGGCGGACGGCAAGCGCGTGGCGGTGCCGAAGGTCACGGGCCGGGAGATGGTCTTCATATGGATCGACAGCTTCGACGGTCTGGCCCCCCAGGGCGCGTACAACATTCCGGAGCCCGTCGCCGACGCCCCCGCCGCGGACGATCCCTCCGCCCTGGTGCTGATGCCCGGGCTGGCCTTCGACCCCGAGGGGCACCGCGTGGGCTACGGCGGCGGCTTTTACGACCGCTTCCTGGCCGCCGAGCCCGGCCACCCGCTGGTGGCGCTGTGCTACGATTTTCAGATGCTCGATCATCTTGAGGTAGAGGCGCACGACATCCCGGTGGACATCGTGATCACAGACGCATAGAGACAACGGGCGATGAGGGCATCGCCCCTACGACGTACTATCCGTAGGGGGCGATGCCCCCATCGCCCGCCGCCTCACAACGAGGTCTTCCGTAGGGGCGATGCCCTCATCGCCCGCCGCCTCACAACGAGGTCTTTCGTAGGGGCGATGCCCTCATCGCCCGTCGCGTCACAACGAGGTCTTCCGTAGGGGCGATGCCCTCATCGCCCGCCGTTTCGAACCGCCGTTATGCCGTTTTCCTCTGCCTTTTCGGCTTGAAATAATGCTCCAATATCGGCACATATATGAAGCACACGATACCCGCGGTGAAGCCGCCGTTGTACAGGTTGAAGCCGCCGTGGATGCCGGGGACGCTGGTCACCAGGCAGTAGTGCAGCATGCCCGCCACGATGCCGGCCACGATGCCGTACTCGCCGGAGATGGGCGCGAGGCCGCTGGCGAAGCACAGGCCCACGATGTTGGCCTGCGCGTTGACGGCGAAGGCGGTGATTCCCGCCTTGTTCAGCACTCCCATGATGACGTAGCCGATCATGATCGGGAACACGTTGAGCGGCGTCGCGCCGTTGCAGCAGCAGCACAGCATGCAGAATATCGCGCCCATGGTGGGGCCGGTGAACTTCGCGCCGATCAGGTTGTAATAGGCTACGATGAACAGGCCGTACACGCCCATGTTCATGATGTTCGCGCCCACGGAGTACTTCACGGTGAAGTCGCTCTTGTAGCCGGAATCCGTGAGCAGCCGGCCGTAGTCCTTCGTGCAGTTGAGCAGGGTGCCGAACGCCGCGCACAGCGCGAACAGCACGATGCAGAAGGTGTTCACGAACATGCGGTTGCCGTCGCCCAGGTCCGCGCCGATGGCGGGAGCCTCGACGCCCGCGATCTTGTACAGCGCCGCGTAGATCAAAAAGCACAGAAAGCCCGCCGCGGGCCCGGCGTTGTACAGGTTGTACCCCTTGTGGAAGTTCGGGGAATGCGCGCACAGCGCGGGCATGGCGCACCCGGCGATCACGCCGATGATCAGCGCCAGCAGCACGCCCGCGAACGTGATGCCGTGGGTCTGTGTGGCGCTGGGGTAGCGGAACAGCACCTCGGTGATCAGGGGGCTTATGGCCGTGGTGAACATGAAGAAGTTCAGGTTCCTGCCGAAGGGCTGCCTTTTGACGATGGAATACACGGCCACGCCGAGCATCAGCGGCAGTATGTTGAGTATGTTCATGCCGTAGGAGCAGAAGCCCAGGGTCAGGAAGAAGCCCAGCACCGTGCCGCCGCCGACCTTCGCGCCCGGCAGGAACATCAGCGCGCAGCACACCGCGCCCACCAGGAAGTAATTCAGCAACGCGCCGGAGATGCTGCCCAGCTCGGGCTTGAAGTAGTCCTTGGTCAGCTGCGCCGGCAGCGTGCAGATGCGGCCCAGGCCGGAGAACATGGCTCCTCTGTCGGGCGCGAGCACCGCCCCGATCAGAAACGCCGCGGTAAAGGCGCACATCAGCGCCCGCAGCACCCGTCCGGCCTCCATCTTGCGTATGGTTTCCATGCTATCACGCTCTCCTCTCAGCGGCCTCGACCACATGGCCGATCAGCACGCTGGTGGTCACGCTGCCCACGCCGCCGGGCACGGGGGTGATGGCCTCCACGATGGGCTCGACCTCCTCGAACACCGCGTCGCCCGCGATGGCGCCCTTGCGGCCCTTGGCGTTGACCTTCTCGGGGTCCCAGTTGATGGACACGTCGATCACGATCTGGCCGGGCTTCACGTAGTCCTTGGTCAGGCTCCGCAATACGCCCGCGGAGGACACCAGTATGTCCGCCTCGCGGGCCTCCTTCGGCACGTCCACGGTGCGGGTGTGGCACACGGTGACGGTGGCGTTCTTGCCCATCAGCATCATGGCGGCGGGCTTGCCCACCACCAGCGAGCGCCCGATCACCACGGCCTTCTTGCCCTTACAATCGATGCCGTAGTAGTCCAGTATCTCCATGCACGCCTGGGGGGTGCAGGGCGGGAAACCCAGGTCCTTCCGGCCCTCGAACACGCCGGCGTTCGAGAGGTCGGTCATGCAGTCCACGTCCTTGGCGGGATCGAGGGCGTTGCAGATCTCGTCCTGGTCCGCCTTCAAATGCTTCGGCAGGGGCCGGAACATCAATACACCGTGGATGGTGTCGTCGGCGTTGATCTTTTTGATCTGCTCGATCAGCGCCTCCTTGGTCACGTCCTCGGGCAGCACGAACTTCTCGACCGCCACGCCGATCAGCTCCGCGCGGGCGGTCGCGCCTTTCTCGTAGGACAGGTCCGACGGGTTCTCGCCGCAGCGCACGATGCCCAGCTTCGGAGTGATGCCCTTCGCCTTGAGTGCCTCCACCCGCGCCTGCAGCTTGGCATTCAGCGCGGCGGTGACCTCCTTGCCCAATAACAGCTTTGCCATATGGTTTACCTCCGTAGAGGGAACAGGGAACAGGGAACAGGGAACAGGAATGGGGATTCATGTTCCGCCGTCGGCCGGTTCAGCCGTTCCGCATGATCGATCAGTCGAAGTTGGCCCGCACGGATGCGAAGATGTCGTCGGCCATGGCGCAGTACTTGTCCAGCATGCCGTTGGCCTCGGCATTGAGCTTTTCGGCGGTTTCGCGGTTCTTTAAGGACTTGGTGTTGATGAACACGTTCAGGCTCGCCGCCTGCAGCGCCGCCTTGCAGCACACCGCGCCGCAGCCCGCGTCGGAAACCGCCAGCCGGGAGCCCTTCTCGGCGAACACGGCGATGGCCTCGATGGCCTCGCAGCACAGCGCCATGATCTTCATGGGCACCCTGCACGCCACGAGGGTGGCCTCCTCAAGCACCTTTTCGCGGTTGGGATCGTCCTTCGGGATGCCGTAGGCCTTCGCCAGCGGCTCAAAGCCCTCGGCGTCGGCGGGCACCTGGTCCAGAAGCTGCTTCTGCAGGTCGTCGCACTTCGCCTTCAACGCGATGATCTCCGCCTCCACGGCGGCGTACTTCTTCTTGCCCACGGTCAGGCTGCCCACCATGTTGCCCAGCGCCGTGCCGATGGCGCCCACCAGCGCCGCCGCGCCGCCGCCGCCCGGAACCGGGGCGTTGGAGGCCAGCACCTCGACGAATTCCCGACAGGAATCCAGAGTAAAATCAACTGCCATTTTGTATGCTCCTTTACTTGAAATGTGGGTGACATCGCTGCCACCCACAGGTCAATAATTATTGATAAATCAGAATAACCCTGAAACCTTGCCCGTCTCGGTATCCACATCCACGCGGCGATAGGCCGGGTCGGAGGCGGTGCCGGGCATCATGGAGATGGTGCCGGCCATCGGGCACAGGAACTTGGCTCCGCCGTACTCCAGGATGTCGCGGATGGGCAGCCGCCAGCCCTTCGGCACGCCCTTGAGGGTCGGGTCGTGGGACAGGGACAGGTGGGTCTTGACCATCATGGTGCAGTAGTCGGCGTACTTGGGATCGCTCTCGAAGCGCTTGGCCTTCTCGATGGCCAGGGGCGCCCAGTCGACGCCGTCCGCGCCGTAGACTTCCCTGGCGATGCGCTCCACGCGCTCACGAAGCGGCATGTCGAGATCGTACAGGAACTTGATCTCGGGCTTCTGCTCGCAGGCTTCCACCACGACCTGGGCCAGCTCCACCGCGCCCTCGCCGCCGTAGCGCCAGTGGTTGGACTGGGCGCAGCGCACGCCGCGCTCGGCGCAGAGGCGCTTGATCAGGGCGATCTCGTTGTCGGTGTCGGTGTAGAACTGGTTGATGCACACCACGGGCACGATGCCGGACTTCAAAACGGTGTTCACGTGATGGAACAGGTTCTCGCAGCCCTTCTCGACCAGCTCCAGGTTCTCCTCGGTGTACTCCTTGGGCAGGGGACGGCCGGGGGAAACCTTGGGTCCGCCGCCGTGCATCTTGAGCGCGCGGACGGTGGCCACGACGACGGAGACGTTCGGGGTCAGCCCGGACAGGCGGGTCTTGACGTTCCAGAACTTCTCGAAGCCGATGTCGGCGGCGAAGCCGGACTCGGTCACGTGGTAGTCGAACAGCTTGAGCGCCAGGCGGTCCGCGATGACGGAGGACTGGCCGATGGCGATATTGGCGAAGGGACCGGCGTGGATCAGCACGGGCTGATGCTCCACGGTGTAGCACATGGTGGGATTGATGGTGTTGCGCATCCAGGCGGTCATGGCGCCGGCAACCTCCAGATCCTCGCAGGTCACGGGCTCGCCGGAGCGGCTGTAGGCCACGACGACCTTGCCGATGCGCTCCCTCAGGTCCTTAAGGTCGCGGGCCACGGCCAGTATGGCCATCAGCTCGGAACCGACGGCGATGCCGACCTTGCTCTCCATCAGGTAGCCGTCCTTCGGGCCACCGATGCCCATGATGATGTTCCTGAGGCCCTGGGCGCAGAAGTCCAGCACCCAGCCCATCTCGATGCGCTTGGGGTCGATGTCCAGGCGACGGCCCATGTTGTGCTTGGCCATCTCCTCGTCGGTGTAGTTGCGCTCGTGCTGCATGCGGGCGTTCAGCGCCACCATGGCCAGGTTGTGGGCGTTCATGATGTCGTTGATGTCGCCGGTCAGGCCCAGTGAGACCTCGGTCATGGGCAGCAGCCGGGCGTTGCCGCCGCCGGCCGCAGTGCCCTTGACGTTCATGGTGGGGCCGCCGGAGGGCTGGCGCAGAGCGCCGCCGACGTTCTTGCCGATCTTCGCGAGGCCCTCGATCAGGCCCAGGGAGACGGTGGATTTACCCTCGCCCAGGGGGGTGGGTGTGATGGCGGTGACCTCGATGAACTTGCCGTCGGGCTTGTCCTTCAGGCGGTTCATGATCTTGATGAAGTCAAGCTTCGGGGTCTTGCCGTAGGGAATGATCTCCTCGGGCAGCAGGCCGAGCTTCTCCCGGAAATAATCCACCGGGGGCAGCTTCTT
>JAFRFY010000036.1 GCA_017434085.1 Clostridia bacterium | reverse complement strand
GTGCTGCACGCCTTCGCCCAGGGCCAGCCCGACGCCAGCCTGGGCGGCGGGGTGCGCTTCGAGCGGCCCGGGGGCTGGGCCTGGGTCGGCGCGGAGGACGACCGCGGCCGCCTGCGCATCGTGACCGAGGGCGTCTCCGCCGAGGTCGCCGGGGAGCTGTGCGACTTCTGCGAGGAGTCCCTTAAAAGGCTGAGTTCTGAGGCATAAAAAGAGTTCTTCACGGAGTTGTAGAAACCTCTTCTCCATCGGTTACGAAACCTCTCCGCCTCGCTAAGCTCGGCACCTCCCCTGGAAGGGGAGACAAGGGGGGCCTGTGAATCATGACCCCCGTTCCAAGGGAGGCAAGGGGGTTATGTCATGTCCGCGGCAGCCTTGGCTCCCCTTCCACGCACCGGCGTCCGCGCAAGCGGACCGCCGGCAGCGCCGCGCTGGCATCCGCAGGATGCGCGCGGGCTGGTCGCGCCTGCCGTAGGCAGTGGCGCGACTGCTGTCCAGGGGAGCTGTCGCCGACAAAGTCGGTGACTGAGAGGTCGTTACCCCACAACATAACGTAAAGAACCATAAAAAAACCAGCCCCCTGCCTCAATACAGACAGGGGGCTGGTTTATGTCCTATCATCAGTTCGTCTCGCTCTCCGCGGCGTCCTCGGCGCCCTCGGTGGCGGCGGGCTTAGCGGTCTCGGCGAACAGCCGCACCTGGAAGTCGGGGGTGGCGGTGCCGTTTTCCTCCATGCCGAAGTCCTTCTGGGCCTTGGTGACGGCGGTCTGGGTCTTTTCACCGTAGGAGCCGTCGGCCTTGCCGGACAGGTAGCCCAGCTCGATCAGCTGCTTCTGCAAATCGAGCACGGCGTCGGACTTGGTGCCGCGGCTCAGCGTGGTGTACTGATCGGCGGGGTTGGGCGTGGGCACGACGTCGGATTTCAGCTCGAACAGTATGGTCTGCACCGCGCCGTTGTTGTAGGTGCTCACGGCCAGGTACTCCATGGGCTCGCCGGCGTTGGAGAAGGTGTAGCGCTTCCAGAGCATCTTGGGCTCGTTGGACTTGACGCTCACGTCGGGCTGGCCCGCGATCTCGGCGTCCATCAGCTGGAAGCCGGGGTTCTCGGTGTTGCCGGACTCGCTCTGCAGCACGATCTTGATGATGTTCTGCGGCACGATGTTGGCGGTGCCGGTGTAGTCGTGCAGCGTCAGCTCGAAGCCCGCGCCGGCCTCGGTGCCCTGGAGCTTGTAGACGTTGCCCCACTTGGAGGCGAAGTCGGAGGGCAGCATGTAGTCCTTCATCGTCAGGGAGAAGCTCAGCGTCTCGAAGCTGTCGTTCTCGGTGGAGAAGCGGGCGGTGCCGTCGGGGTTGATCTGCGTGGTGAACTCATAGGTCTCGCCGAAGGGCACCACCGCCACGGTGGTGGGACCCGGCACGGGCGTGGGCTCCGCGGTGGGCGTGGGCTCGGGGGTGGCCGTCGGCTCGGGGGTGGCGGTGGCCGCCTCCATGCTGATGGTGTAGTCCTCCTCGGGCTCGGGCGTCTCCTCCGGCTCGGCGGTCGCCTCCTGGCCGTCGGTATGATCGTCGGACGGCTCCCTGTCCAGGTCGCCCAGGTCGATTTCGATGTCGTCGTCCGGCTCCTGCTGTTCCTCGTCCGGCACGAAGCCCTCCATGTCGGGCTCCTCAAAGCCGGTGTCGGCCGCCGCCGCGGGCGTGGGGGTGACCATGATCTCCCGCACCTCGGGCTCCGCCTTATCCTTCTTATTAAAAAGCAACTGATCGGCCACGATGCCGAGAATGATGCCGATGATCAACATGACGATCGCCCAGATGGCGATGCGCTTGCGATAGACTGAACGCAGCTTGCGCAGGCGCGCCCGTTCAGAAGACTGCCGTTTCATATTCTCTCGTTCCTCCCGCATAATCTCTTATTGTATATTATATCCGCGACGCGCGCGTCCCGTCAAGGGTTTTTCATTTAAGAAGCGTATACGCATGAAAAAAATCCCATCCTCACACGCCGATCTCCTGCCCGCCGTTGAGCGCGTCCACATTGGGCAGGTCGGCCAGGGTCTCCATGCCGAAGTGCTGCAAAAACTTGTCGGTGGTGGCGTACAGTATCGGGCGGCCCAGGGTCTCCCGGCGGCCGCACTCCTCGATAAAGCCCTTGTTCAGAAGCGACTGCACCGAGTAATCGCACTTCACGCCGCGCACCGCCTCGATATCCCCCTTGGTGACCGGCTGGCGGTAGGCCACGATGGACAGCGTCTCCAGCACCGCCTGGGACAGGGGCTGCTTTTGAAGCGGCTGCAAAAAGGCCTCCACCTGCCGGGCGTACTTGGGGCAGATAGATAAAAATACCGTCTCCCCGCTGCGGTTTAGCTGTATGCCGCGGTTCTCGAGCGCCAGGTGGTCATTGAGCGCCTGAAGCGCCTCCTCCAGCTCGCTCACCGTCAGGTTCATGGCGTGGGCCAGCGCGTCCACCCGCACCGGGTCGCCGGACACAAACAGTATCGCCTCGATGATCGCGCTCAGATTCTCCATGCCGGCAGCCTCCGCACATCTGAAATATATATGTAATATTTTATCACAATGGAATGTTATATACAAGCACAATCGCGTTGCGTTTGGATTTTAAAAATCACGTTGCGTTTGGATTTTACAAGGCGGGTATATTCGGTCAAATTCGGGGCCAATTGTGATAAAAACCGGCAATCTGGGCATTTGTTTCAAATTTGTTTCAGAAGCATTGAAAGATATTACGGATAGTTGTATAATTTCTTTAGATCGGAACAGATTGTATGCTCCGAGGGAGGCAGACCGCTATGAAGAGATGGATTGCAATCGCCGCAATACTGATATTGGGCGCGTGTATACTGATCCCGAAGCCGGGATTCACGGAGGATCGGGACACGGTGCTGCTGGCGCGGACGATCTACGCACTGGCCCGCAACGACAGCTACGACGCCAAGCTGGCCATCGGCACGGTGGCCATGAACCGCGTGGACAACCCCTGGTTTTCCGACACGCTGGGGGACGTGCTCAACGAGCAGCACCAGTTCCCCATCGGCAGCCGGTACGATTCGGAGAGCCTGTCCGCGGCCCACGCGGTGCTCTCCGGGCGGCGCAACCTGGGCGCCGAGGCGCTGTATTATCAATCCGCCGACGCCAGCGCGCCGAGGAGCGACAAGCCGCTGACGACCGTCGGAAAATTCGCTTTTTACGCGACGGAAGATCTCTGACAAACAAGCGGCATAAAGCCGCGGCACGGGTCACCCCGCGCCGCGGCTTTATGCCGTCTTTTCGTCATTCAGGCTCAAATGACGCCGTCTGGCTGAGCACGGTGCCGTCGCGGGCCACCTGGCCCACGGTGAAGCGCTCCACGGACATGGGGTCGTCCATGCGGGCGACGATGTGGTCCTGGTCGATATAGGCGGTGTCGATGGGCTTGTCGTCCACCATGATGGCGGAGAACTCGGTGAAGTTCTCGCCGGACACCAGCAGCCGCCCGTACTCCCGGTCGGCCTCGCCGATGGTCACCGGCACGCTGCCCATGGTCATGCGGGTGGGCGCGTAGGGCAGCTCGCCGTTGACGGCCTGCTTCTCGCCGTAGAGGAGGTCGTACTGGAGCTGCTCCAGCTTGTCCAGGTACTCCGCCCCGGCCTCCGAGGGGTCGGCGGACTGGTGGTACTTGGTGATCACGCCGCCGTTGAAGCCCAGCTGCTTCATCACGTTGGCGGCGAGGCGGTAGGCCTGCAGGTCGGGGGCCTCGAACACCTTGCCGTAGTTGTTCCAGATCACGTAGCGGCTGGCGTAGATGGAGCCCGTGGTCAGCATGTCGTTTTCCAGCTCCATGGCGGGCAGGTGGTCCCCGTAGGCCACGATCACGGTGGGCTCGTCAAACCGGGCGATGGCGTGCACCAGGTCCCTGAGGAAGGCGTCGGTGGCGGGAATGAGGTTGACGAAGTTCTGGAAGGGCGCCAGCGGGATCTTCTCCGGCAGCGCGAGCACCTCGATGTCCCCCTCGGCGGGGGTGTACTCTTCGGCGTACTTGCCGTGGGATTCCACCGAGATGCACATCATCACGTCGCGGCCCTCGGTGGACTGGAGCGCCCGCAGGACCTCGCCGGTGAGCTGCGCGTCCTTCGCCCAGCCCAGGTCGTTGTACTTCATGTCGCGCATGTACTCCAGCGACACGAACCGGTCGAAGCCCAGGTTGGGATAGACCACGTTGCGGCTGTAGAAGGTGGCGCCGTTGCTGTGCAGCGCCGTGGCGGTGTAGCCGTAGTCCTTGAGGTCGTAGTTGACGGTCTCCACGGCGGTCTGCTGCAGTATGGTGTTGTAGGGGATCTCCCCCGCGCCGAAGAAGTCCAGGTTCAGCCCCGTCAGCACCTCGAACTCGGTGTTGGCGGTGCCGCCGCCGATGGTGGGCACGTACAGAAGCCCGCTGGGGAAGTTCTTGCACAGCCGGTTGAAGTTGAGGGTGGGGTCGGCGGAGTATTTGCTGTCGATGATGGTGTTCACGTCGAAGAAGGATTCCAGCTGCACGAACAGTATGTTCGGCTGGGCCAGGTTGTCCGTCTCGTCGAACACGGGATAGGCCATCTCATCGTCGTCGTCGATGTCCCGGATGATCTCCGCCATGGTCTCGCTGGAGTAGGTCTCGGGCTTGGAGATGCCCTGCTGGCCGAAGGTGAACGTGAAGCACACGGGAAAGCCGTAGTCGTTATAGGCGTCCACCATGTTGTCAAAGCGCCGGGGCAGCAGCTCCGCCCGTATGGACAGCGCCGAGATCATGGCGCACAGCAGCACAAAGCCCACGAAGGTCAGCGCCGAGGCCGCCCGGTTCACCCGCTTCCTGCGCCGGGACCGGCTGAACAGCAGCACCTCGAACACGATGACCGCGAACCCCGCCACGAACATCAGTATGATCCGCGCCGTGGAGTAATAGATGGTCATCAGCGACACGGCGTCCTTCAGCATCAGTATGTCCACCGAGCAGAAGGGCTGCGTGCGCTCCTTGATGACCATGTACTGCACGATGCCCAGTATGATCCACAGTATGCAGGTGGTGGTCAGCACCGCCCGGCGGCGCTTGAACAGCTCCGAAAAGATCAGCGTGGTCAGCACGATCAGCGCGTTGTAAAGGAACATCAGCGGCTTTTGCGTCACGAACTCGAACAGCCGCCGCACATCCAGCCCGCGGTTGCACAGCTCCACCACCAGCGCCAGCGCAATCGCCATCACGGGCAGCTGGATCAGACGCACCTGCGGATTGGTGGTCTCATGCTTCACACGCCGCCTGGCCTTCTCCCGGCGCGCGCCCTCCCTGGACATGCCCTCGCCTCCATTGTTTTGATGTCACGCTATGATTATACCACGTTTTGAGCGAAAGTAAACGCTGAATTTGTTCAATAGGCAAAAAGATCAGCGGCAGCCGCTGATCTTTTTGCCTATTGAATATATAACGTCTCACGCCTCGTTCTTCACGCTCTCCAGCCCGGCGAGCTGCCACTCGTTCTGGTCGCCCTCGAAGGTGATGGTCAGGTTTTTGCAGCGCATGGCGTCCGCGCCGATGGACTTCACCCCGGCGGGCAGGTTCATGGTGCGCAGGCCCTCGCAGCCGTTGAAGGCCTCGTCGCCGATGCTCACCAGGCTCTTGGGCAGCACGATCTCCTCCAGGTACAGGTCCCGGTCAAAGGCCATGGCCCCGATGTCCAGCACGCCCTCCGGCACGCTGTACCGCCCGGCGGCGTAGCCCATGGGATAGCACACCAGCCGGCGGTCCGGCTTGGAGAACAGCACGCCGTCGATGGTGGCCAGGTACTCGTGGTCGGGGGACACGAAGATGTCGAACAGGTTCGCGCAGCTGTGGAAGGGGTTCGCGCCCACCTCCCGCAGGGAATCCGGCAGGGCGATTTCGGTCAGGCCCTCGCAGTGGTCGAAGGCGCAGTCGCCGAGACTGACCAGCCCCTCCGGCAGGCTGACGCTCAACAGGTTGTCGCAGTCCGCGAAGGCATATTCGCCGATGTCCCGCACGCCCTCGGGCAGCGTCACGCTGACCAGGCCCTGGCAGTCGCAGAAGGCGCTCTCGCTTATGCTGGTGACCCGGTAGCCGTCCAGCTCGGCGGGCACGTCCAGCGCGGCGTCCGGGCCGTCCCAGCAGACGATCTGGGCGGTGCCGTCGTCGAGCAATATATAGGTGTAGTCGCCGCAGTCGTAGATCGGCGTGGCCGCGGTCTCCGCGCAGGCCCCCGCGACGGCAAGCGCCAGCACGATTGCCAGCATCGCGCACAGCTTCTTCATGATCCCATCTCCTCGCTTTGGTCGTCCGCCAGCCATTCGGCGGCGTCGGTGTAGTTGTATTTCAGGCCGTTTTCGCGGGCGTAGCGCTCGGCATAGCTGCCGCAGCCCACGATGAGCGTCAGGTTGGCGTGCCGCTCGAAGGCGTCCGCGCCGATGTCGGTCACGCTGTCCGGCAGGGCGATGCTCAGCAGCCGGTTGCAGTTGCTGAACGCCCGGGGATCGATGCGCCCGGTGCCCTCCGGGGCGACGTAGCGCTCCATGGGCAGCGTCCGCGGGCAGCAGATCAGCCGCCGCCCGCCGTCGCCGAAGAGTACGCCGTTGATCATCCTGAGGTACGGCCCGCCGTCGGCCAGCGCCAGCTTCTTGAGATTCTCGCACCCGGCGAAGGGGTTCTCCCCCACCCGGGCCACCGAGGCCGGCACGCTGACCTCCTCCAGGCTGCGGCAGTCCGCGAAGGCGCCGTCCCCCAGCGCCTCAATGCCCTCCGGCAGCGCGACGCGCTCCAGGCCCGCGCATCCGGCGAAGGCCCGCGCGCCGATGGCCACGACCCGCGCGCCATCGATCTTCGGCGGCACCGCGAGCTCCGAGGCGTCGCCCGACCAGCCCGTGATCTCCACGCCGCCCGCCGGTACAGGGGCGCATGTGAAGCCCTCCGCGCATCCCGCGAGGCCGGCCAGTATCAGCGCCGCGCACAGGCACAGCATCCGGACACTGACCCGCCCGCGAAACCGTCCCATGGCCGCCGCCTCCCCGCACATTTCATTTGTGTTCACATTATATCTCAAAAGTATTACAAATTCAAGACTTTTTGACAACATATCACAATATTGTCACAATCTGTGCCAGGGCGGCGTTTTTTTGCCCCACCCTCCCCCTCAACCCGCGTTTCGGGAGGCCTTTCACAAGGTTTGAGCACATCACGGCATCCGAAATCGATTTTTAATGAGCAAAGTGCAACGAATGAGCATAAAAAGCGCTCAAAAGCATTGAATCAGTGTTATATTTATGTTATAATAGATATGATAATTCGAGTAAGGCAGGTGTGCGGTATGGAGCTTCATACCCGCGGCGAGGCGATGTCGCGCAGCCGTTTTCCGGATGGCTTCCGCATCATGCAGGGCAAGCAGGAGTTTGTGACCTATATCGAGCATTCGTCCCTGCGGATCTGGTATTCCGAGGTGCCTTGGCGCTACGAGAGCCACTGTCATTCGGCGGTGGAGATCATCATGCCCGTGAAGGGCGAGGTGATCTACCAGGTTGAGGACGCGACCTACCGCGTACAGGCCGACGAGGTGCTGATCGTGCCGCCGAACTGCGTGCACGGGCTGTCCATGAACGCGGGCAGCGCGCGCTACCTCTTGCTGTTCGAGCCGGACAGCATATTCTCCATGCGGGACATGCGGCTGGTGGAGGAGCTTTTGCAGACGCCCCTGTACCTGTCCGGCCAGCCGGAGCTCCAGGAGGCGGTGCGCTCGCTTCTGATGCAGTGCATCAACTGCTACGACCGGCGGGAGTTCATGTGGAACACGCTGTGCTACTCGTACCTGATGCAGATGTACGCGCGGCTGGGGCAGTCGAGCCTCGCCCGCAGCGCCCAGCCCCGCCCCGAGGCCCGGCGCATGGAGCCGGAGATCGTGGACAGCGCCCGGCTCTACATCGACCAGAACTTCAAGCGCAGCATATCGCTGGAGGACGTCAGCGCCTTCACGGGCTTCTCGAAATACTACTTCTCCCGCGTGTTCAAGCAGCAGATGGGGGTCTCCTTCTCCGAATACCTGCGCGGCAAGCGGGTCAGCATGGCCGAGGACCTGCTGATCCACACCCGCCAGTCCATACAGGATATCGCCCTGTCCGCCGGCTTCGGCAGCATCGCCACCTTCAACCGCGTCTTCCGCGAGAGCCGGGGCTGCACGCCGTCACGGTACCGTGAGATTTATGGGGATATGTGAATGAGGGAGTAGGGAGTAGGCAGTAGGGAGTAGGGGTTAAGGATGAGGCAATAGGCATTAGGGAATAGGCAATAGGAATAGCCGGGCCCGTCGCAGGGGCGATCAAAAGCCGACTCCGCTGGTGCGGGGCCGGCTTTTGCGTTCTTATAGATATTTCCTGACAAAGTACAGTATCCAGCTGCACGTCTCCCGCAGGCGTCCCCTGACGAAGCTGACCACATCCCGCGTGGACGGCGCGGGGATGCCGGTGGCGGGGATGCCCACGTCCCGGGCGAGCCACAGCGCCCGGGTGAGGTGATAGTCGTTGGTGCAGACCGCGGCGGTTTTGAAGCCCCGCTCGGCCATGATCGCGCGGGCGTTGACCAGGTTCTCCCGGGTGTTCCTGGAGCGGTCCTCGGCGATGACCCGATCCTCCGGCACGCCGTGGGCGATCATCCAGCGCCGCATGGCCGCGGCCTCCGTCTCGGGCTCGTTGGAACCCTGCGCGCCGCAGACGATGATCACCGGGCAAAGCCCGCTTTGCCACGCCTTTAGCGCCGCCTCGCAGCGGTAGGTCAGCGCGTTGCTCATGCGCCCGTCCATCCAGACGTGCGCGCCCAGCACCACCGCGCAGTCCGCGGACTTCGGGGCGTACCGCCTGCCCGCGCACACGCACACCGCCGTCAGGACGGCGAGGCCGGTTAGGGCGGTGAGGGTAGTGAGGAGGATTAGGGTGATCGACAGCTTTTTTTTCATATATCAGGCAATAGGGAATAGGCAATAGGCAATAGGAATAGCTTAGGCACCGAGGATTTCGAAGCGGACGTTGGGGAGGCGGGTTTTGAGGTCGTCGAGCAGGTCGTGGCCGCTGTAATTGGCGGCGCGGCCGGCGACGATCACCCGGACGTTCAGCCGACGGGCCTCGGCCTCGATGGTCCCGAGCACGTCGTCGGCCCTGCGCACCAGCATGTCCGCGCCGTGCTCGATGGAGGCGCTGAGCAGGTATTCCAGCGCCTCGGGCTCGTTGACGAACCCCATCACGTTGCCGCCAATGCGGGCCACGTGCAGCACCGTCAGCGGGTATTCGCGCTCCGCGCGGGCGATCTCCGCGCCCGCCACGATCAGCCTCTCGCAGCTCTTCTGCCCCGTCACACAAACCAGTACGCTCATAGGAATATGTCCTTTCTACGCCGGAAATATCTCCCTTATATGTCGACCATAGAGGCTGAACCGCGCCTCCGTGCCCACGGGGGGCATTTTATCGCGCTTGGAGGCGTTCAGGTACACGATGCGCTCGTCCTGTTCCCGGGTCAGCAATATGTGCACCGGCAGCACCAGCGCGCCGTCCTGGGGCTCGGGCGCGTCGGCCACCGAGACCACGCTGCCCACCATCTCCCGGGACAGCCCCTCCCGCATGTCCCTTAGGAACCCGCGGTAGCGCAGGCAGGGCCACAGGAAAAACGCGACGCCGAAGCAGGCCGCCGCCGCGAGCAGCGCGAGTCCGCCCAGCGCCAGCCATTTCACCCGCTTCACATAGCCCAGCGCCGCGAACGCCGCGAATGCCGCCAGCACCGGTATGAGCGCGATCCGGCAGCGGGCGATGCTGCGGTCGATCGCGCGAAAATCGTCCTCGGAATACATGTCAGCGCCCGTCCTTCGCCATCTCCAGCACGTCCCATATGCGCTGGAGGTCGTCGCCATTATAATAGTAGAGTGTGATCCTGCCGCTGTCGGCGTTGCCGTCCAGCTTGACCCGGGTGCCGAACAGCTCCCGCGCCATGCTCTCCAGCTCGCCGATCTGGGCGTCCCGGACGGCGCGGGGCTTGGGCGGCTTGACCGGCTGGGCGCAGATGCGCTCCAGCTGCCGCACGGACCAGCCCTGCTGCACCGTCAGGTTCGCAAGCTGCACCTGCCGGGCGGGGTCCACCGTCACCAGCGCCCGGGCGTGGCCGGCGGACAGCTTGCCCGCCTTCAACAGCGCCAGCACGCTCTCCGGCAGCGTCAGAAGCCTCAGCAGGTTGGCCACCGCCGGGCGGCTCTTGCCCAGCCGCTGGGCCACCAGCTCCTGGGTCAGCCCGGCCTCGTCCATCAGGCGGCGCACGCCCATGGCTTCCTCGACGGGATTCAGGTCGTCGCGCTGCAAATTCTCGATCAGCGCGGCCTCCAGGCGCCTCTGGGCGTCCCAGTCCCGCACGATGGCGGGGATCTCCTCCAGCTCCGCGAGCCTGGAGGCCCGGTAGCGCCGCTCCCCGGCGATGATGGTGTAGCGCTCCCCCGCCTGCTGCACGATGATGGGCTGTATCACGCCCACCGCGCGTATGGACGCCGCCAGCTCCTTAAGCGCCGCCTCGTCAAAGCTGCGCCGGGGCTGGTCGCGGTTGGGGTCGATCAGGCGGATGGGCAGCATACGCACCGCGTCCGCCTGGGGCTCGGCCCTGGCCTCCGCGGTCTCCTCCACCACGTCGCCCAGCAGGGCCCCCAGGCCCCGGCCCAGGCCGCGCTGTACCTTCTTCGCCATGGCTTACACCTCGTTTCTTTCTATCAGCTCCGCCGCCAGCGCGCGGTACGCCTGCGTCCCGGCGCACCGGGGGTCGTACAGGTGGATCGGCATGCCGTAGCTGGGCGCCTCGCTCAGGCGCACGTTGCGGGGGATCATCGTGTCAAAGGCCTCGTCCCGGAAGTGGCTGCGCACCTCCTGCACCACCTGGGCGCACAGGTTCGTGCGCGCGTCGAACATGGTCAGCAGTATGCCCTCCACCTTGAGGTCGGGGTTCAGCTTCATGCGGATGAGCTTGACGGTGTTCACCAGCTGGCCCACGCCCTCCAGCGCGTAGTATTCGCACTGTATCGGGATCAGCACGCTGTCCGCCGCGGTGAGGGCGTTGAGCGTCAGCAGGCTCAGCGAGGGCGGACAGTCTATGAATATGTAGTCGTAGTCATGCCTTATGTCCTCGAGGGCTTTTTTTAACAGACCCTCCCGCTTGTCCACCGACACCAGCTCGATCTCCGCCCCCGCCAGCTCGATGGAGGTGGGCATCAGGTCCAGCCCGCCGAAGCCCGTGGGCACGATGGCGTCCTTTGCCGCCGCCTCGCCCAGCAGCACCTCGTAGACGGTGTTGGAGTCCGTGTCCGATTTGCCCAGGCCGCTGGTGGCGTTGCCCTGGGGGTCGATGTCCACCAGCAGCACGCGCTTGCCGGCCTCGGCCACCAGCGCGCTCAAATTCACGGCGGTGGTCGTCTTTCCGACCCCGCCCTTCTGGTTTGTAACCGCGATAATCTTCGTCAAATGATTTCACCCGTTCCGATATTGGTAATTATCATTATACGTCATTTTGACGGGCGTGGCAAGTGAATTGTTGGGGACGGCGCTAACCGTAGATGTTGGGGACGGCGCTAACCGTAGACGAATTGCATGAAGGCGTCGTGGTTCGCCGGATAGCTGGTGACGTCGAGCTTCGCGCCGTCGTCGGTAAAGCTGCCCTCCACCGGCAGGCGAAGCTGCTCCACGCTCCCGGAAAGCAGGGCCTTCTCGCCCAGCGACAGTATCTGCAAAAGCGACATGTTGGTGTTGACGGCCGCCATCACCGTGCGGGCCAGCCGGGCCATCATGACGGGGTTCCACAGGTTCGAGCGTATCTTTTTGAGTATGGCCGCGATCAGCGTGCGCTGGCGGCTGGTGCGCATGTAATCGGAATCGATCTTGCGGATCCGGGCGTAGGACGCGGCCTGCAGACCGTCCAGCAGTATGTCGTCGCCGTAGCGGGTGACCTCCCGGGCGGTGTAGCCCAGGGGCTTGAACACCCTGCGGGCCTCCAGCATGGTGGCGTTGAGGCGCTCGCGCTCGGCGTCGGTGATGGTGATCTCCACGCCGCCGATGGCGTCGATCAGCATCGCCAGCGACACGTAGTCCACCTGCGCGTAGTGCATGATGTTCAGCCCGAAGTTCTGGTTCAGCGTGCGCATGACCATCTCCGCGCCCCCGTAGGCGTAGGCGGCGTTGAGCTTGTTCCTGCCGTGGCCGGGGATCTCCACAAGGGTATCGCGCATCACGCTGGTCAGCCGGAATTTGCCGTAGCCGACGGAGGCGATCATCACCGCGTCGCTGCGCTGCGCGCCCTCCCGCAGGTCGTCCACGCCCAGCAGCAGCACGTTCACGCTGTCAAGTGGCAGGCCGTCCGTCAAGGCCAGGTTCACGCCCTCCGGCTCCACGGCGAAAAGCCCCGGCGGCAGGGCGTACAAAAGCCCCAGCACGATTAGGCCTATCGCCAGGATCAGCGCGATCAGCTTCAAAAGCCCCTGCACCAGCCATTCGCCGAAGCTCCTGCGCTTCCTGCCCTTGCCCTTCTTCTTGCCTTTGTAGGGTTCGTAGTACATTTTGATCCACCCTATTGACTATTCCTATTGCCTATTGCCTATTGCCTGATTCCTATTATATCAGAAACCATCGCATTAGGGAATAGCCCGTCAAAAAACAGTTTTAACACAGACAGGTTGAAAACCGCGCGAAAATCTGATAATCTTATCAGCATAAAATACTGTAAAAAGAGGGAATCTGCAATGGCAAAGCTCACGATGGACAAGCTGGTCGCGCTGTGCAAGAACCGCGGCTACATCTTCGCCGGCTCCGAGATCTACGGCGGCCTGGCCAACACCTGGGATTACGGCCCCCTGGGCGTGGAGTTCAAAAACAACGTCAAAAAGGCCTGGTGGCGCAAGTTCGTGCAGGAGTGCCCCTACAACACGGGCCTGGACTGCGCGATACTGATGAACCGCGAGGTGTGGGTGGCGTCCGGCCACGTGGGCGGCTTCAACGACCCGCTGATGGACTGCAAGGCCTGCAAGGCCCGCTTCCGCGCCGACAAGCTGATCGAGGACTTCACCAAGGGCGAGGAGACCGGCGACGGCTGGACCAACCAGGAGCTGGAGAGCTTTATCGCCGAGCACGACATCGTCTGCCCCGTCTGCGGCAAGAAGGATTTCACCGGCATCCGCCAGTT
>JAFRFY010000035.1 GCA_017434085.1 Clostridia bacterium | reverse complement strand
TCCGTGGAGAAGGAGCGCGTGTCCAACTACGATCCCAACAAGAAGCAGTACGTGCGCCAGAACGACCCTGAGCGCAACCGCAATTCCGGCCGCGCGGCCCAGAAGCAGCGCGGCGGCGCGAGCAACCTCAACAACTACGACGACGAGTTTGTGAGGAATCGCAAGAAGCAGAAGAAGGCGGCCCAGAAGACCTATATCGAGCCTACCCGGATCGACAAGGCCTACATGACCGCCGAGACGATCACCGTGCGCGACCTGTCCGAGCGCATCGGCAAGCCCGCGGGCGAGATCATCAAGAAGCTGATGATGCTGGGCATCATCGCCACCATCAACAACGAGCTGGACTACGACACCGCCGTATTGGTGTGCACCGAGTTCGGCGTTGAGCTGGAGATGAAGCTGCAGGAGACCGCCGAGGACGCCCTGGAGAACGAGAACGTCGAGGACGCCGAGGAGGATCTGGTCACCCGGCCGCCGGTCGTGACCATCATGGGCCACGTCGACCACGGCAAGACCTCGCTTCTGGACTACATCCGCAAGAGCCGCGTCACCGCGGGCGAGGCGGGCGGCATCACCCAGCACATCGGCGCGTACACCGTCGAGCTGGACGGCCGCAAGATCACCTTCCTGGATACCCCCGGCCACGAGGCCTTCACCTCCATGCGCCTGCGCGGCGCCCAGGCCACGGACATCGCCGTGCTGGTGGTGGCCGCGGACGACGGCGTCATGCCCCAGACCATCGAGGCCATCAACCATGCCAAGTCGGCGGGCGTGCAGATCATCGTCGCCATCAACAAGATGGACAAGCCCACCGCCAACCCGGATCACGTCAAGCAGCAGCTGACGGAGTACGACCTGGTGACCACCGAGTGGGGCGGCTCCACCGAGATGGTGCCCGTGTCCGCCGTCACCGGCGAGGGCGTGGACGACCTGCTGGAGACCATACTGCTCACCGCCGACGTCGAGGACTACCGCGCCAACCCGAACCGCAAGGCCCGCGGCATCATCATCGAGGCCAAGCTGGACAAGGGCCGCGGCCCCGTGGCCACGGTGCTGGTGAAGAACGGCACGCTGAACGTGGGCGACGCCATCGTGGCGGGCACGGCCTACGGCCGCGTGCGCGCCATGGTCAACGACGTGGGCGAGCGCGTGAAGAGCGCCGGACCCTCCGAGCCTGTGGAGGTCATCGGCTTCAACGACGTGCCCGACGCCGGCGACCAGATCACCGCGGTGGACGACGAGAAGCTCTCCCGCCAGGTGGCCGAGGAGCGCAAGGACAAGATGCGCGCCGCGCTCATCAAGACCCAGACCAAGACCACGCTGGACGACCTGTTCAGCCAGATCTCCGCGGGCGAGATCAAGGACCTCAACATCATCATCAAAGCCGACGTGCAGGGCTCCGTGGAGGCCGTGCGCCAGAGCCTGGAGAAGCTGTCCAACGACGAGGTGCGGGTGCGCTGCATCCACGGCGCGGTGGGCGCGATCAACGAGTCCGACACCCTGCTGGCCTCCACCGCCAACGCCATCATCATAGGCTTCAACGTCCGCCCGGACAGCAACGCCCGCGATATGGCCGAGCGCGAGAAGATCGACATACGGCTCTACCGCGTGATCTATCAGGCCATCGAGGACGTCGAGAACGCCATGAAGGGCATGCTGGCCCCGAAGTTCAAGGAGGTCCTGCTGGGCCACGCGCAGGTGCGCCAGACCTTCCGGGTCTCCGGCGTGGGCACCATCGCCGGCTCCTACGTTACCGACGGCAAGATCGCGCGCAACGCCCAGATCCGGCTGTTGCGCGACAACATCGTCATCCACGAGGGCAAGATCGATTCCCTCAAACGCTTCAAGGACGACGCAAAGGAGGTCAATACCGGCTACGAGTGCGGCATTGGCATCGAGAATTACAACGACATCAAGGAAGGCGACGTCATCGAGTGCTTCGTGATGGAGGAGATCGAGCGGTAACCCCGGTATAAACAATAAAGCGGCGGGCGTTTCCCAGACGGAACGCCCGCCGTTATCAAGACTGTGCTTGTGTTTTCGGCGATTCTCGATTATAATGGGGTCGAGGGAGGTGTGATTATGGCGCTTGAACTATTGCTGGCGGAGGCTCAGGGCATGTCCGAGGACGCGATCATGGAGGTCGTCCGTTTCGTCCGCTTCATGAAGGAAGAATCCCGGCGATCCTCTCAGACGGAAGCGCCGGTCATCCGCGAGGCGGGCAAGTACCGCGGCATGATCACCATGTCGGACGATTTCGACGAGCCGCTGGATGCGTTTAAGGAGTATATGTGATGTATTTGCTGGATACCCATGCGTTTCTCTGGTTCTTGAACGATGATCAAAAGCTGCCGCAGAGGATCAGGGAACTGATCTGCACGGCCAGTCCGTTGTATATCAGTATTGCCTCCTTCTGGGAAATGGCGATCAAGACGAGCCTTGGAAAGCTGACGCTCCCGGCATCGGTTTCAGAGATGATGAAGACATGCGAAGAGATGAGCATCGGCATCGTCCCGATCAAGGCCGCGCATCTGGAGCGCCTTCAGGCATTGCCGGATCATCACAGGGACCCCTTTGACCGCCTGATCATATGCCAGGCCCTTGAGGAAAAGCTGACCGTACTGTCCGCAGACGAGAAGTTCACGCATTACGACATCGACATCCTTTGGGACTGAGCACAGAGGACATACCGCCATTGTATATCATAGACATTACGGAGGCAACCTATGGCATCATTTGACCGCATCGACCGCATTTCCCAGGAGTGCCACAAGGCCATCGACCGGATCATACGCGACGAGCTGAACGATCCGCGCATCGGCGGCACGTGGTCCATCGTGCGGTGCGAGGTGACCCGCGATCTGCGCTACTGCAAGGTGCGGGTGAGCATACTGGAGCAGGAGAGGCGCAAGGACATGATGGCCGCGCTGAAAAAGGCGGCGGGCTTTGTGCGGCGCGAGCTGGGCCGCAACGTGGATCTGCGCTACGTGCCGGAGGTGCTCTTTGAGCTGGACACCAACATCGAATACGCGGCCCACATCAACCAGCTGTTGAAGGAGACGCAGAAGCATGACGAAGCGCGTGACGACTGAGGCGCTGGCCGATTGGCTCAGGAACCGCGACGACGTGGCGCTGTTCGGGCACGTCAGTCCCGACGGCGACGCCGTGGGCTCGACCCTGGGGCTGTGGTACGCGCTCAAAGCCATGGGCAAGCGGGCGGCGGTGTGCCTGCCCGGGGGCGTGCCGGGGCTGTACGCCCACCTGCCCGGGGCGGAGGCGGTGCTCGACGCGGATGCGCCGCTGCCCTTTGCGCCGCAGACCGCCTTGGCCGTGGACGTGTCCGACCTGCCGCGCCTCGGGGAGGCGGGCATACGGGCGTTCGAGGCGTGCCCCTATCGGGCGGTGCTGGATCATCACGGCACCAACGCGGGCTTCGGAGAGCTGATGCTGCTGGACGGGAAGGCCGCCGACGCGGGCGAGATGGTTGTGGCGCTGATCGATGCCCTGGGCGTTACGCTGACGCGGGAGATGGCGGAGTGCCTGTTCGTGGCGATCTCCACCGACTGCGGCCACTTCAATTTTACCAATACCCGCCCGCAGACCTTCGAGGCGGCGGCCAGGTGCGCCGCGGCGGGCATCGACATCGAGGCCATCACTTCCCGGCTGTACCGGACGCGCTCCTTCGCGCGGACGAAGCTGCTGGGGCTGGTGCTGGCGGGGTTGCGGGTATCCGATGACGGCTGCATGGCCTGGGCGAAGCTCACCGAGGCCATGCTGCGCGAGGCCGGGGCGCTGCCGGAGGACAACGAGGGCATCGTCAACTACCTGCTGGAGATCGAGGGCGTGCAGTTCGCCGCGCTGGCCAACGAGCGCGGCGGGCAGACCAAGCTGTCCCTGCGCTCCAAGCCGCCCATGGA
>JAFRFY010000034.1 GCA_017434085.1 Clostridia bacterium | reverse complement strand
GGGCGGCCAGACGGGCCTGACCCTGGCCATGCAGCTCAACCGCGAGGGCTTCCTTCAATCCCACGGCGTCAGGCTCATCGGCGTGAACGTGGACGCCATCGACAAGGCGGAGGACCGCCAGCTGTTCAAGGACGCCATGGCTGAAATCGGCGAGCCGGTGATCCCCTCGGACATCGCCTCCGACGTCCCCACCGCCCTCGCCATCGCGGGGAAGATCGGCTACCCGGTCATCATCCGCCCGGCCTTCACGCTGGGCGGCGGGGGCGGCGGCGTGACGTACTCCGCGGAGGAATTGCGCGAGGTCGCCCGCGTCGGCCTGGACGCCTCCCCCATCACGCAGGTGCTGGTGGAGCGCTACATCGCCGGGTGGAAGGAGATCGAGTTCGAGGTCATGCGGGACGCCATCGGCAATGTCATCGCCGTGTGCTCCATGGAAAACGTGGACCCGGTGGGCATCCACACCGGCGATTCCATCGTCGTCGCCCCGGCGCTCACCCTCTCCAACAAGGAATACCAGATGCTCCGGTCCTCGGCGCTGAACATCATCTCCGCGCTGGGCATCGTGGGCGGCTGCAACTGCCAGTTCGCGCTGAACCCGTTGAGCTTCGAGTACGCCGTCATCGAGGTCAACCCCCGCGTCTCCCGGTCCTCGGCGCTGGCGTCGAAGGCCACCGGCTACCCCATCGCCAAGGTGACCACGCAGATCGCCCTGGGCTACACGCTGGACGAGATCAAAAACGAGGTCACCGGCAAGACCTGCGCCTGCTTCGAGCCCGCCGTGGACTACGTGGTGGTAAAGTTCCCCAAGTGGCCCTTTGACAAGTTCAACACCGCCTCCCGCCGCCTGGGCACCCAGATGAAGGCCACCGGCGAGGTCATGGCCATCGCGCCGTCCTTTGAGATGGCGCTGATGAAGGCCGTTCGCGGCGCGGAGATCGGCCTGGACACGCTGAACCGGCCCTATACGGGCACAGAATCGATCCGCGACCGCCTGGCCGTCCCGGACGACAACCGGCTGTTCACCGTCTTTGAGGCGCTGAAGTGCGGCGTCAGCGTGGACGATATCCACGATATTACGAAGATCGACCGCTGGTTCTTGTACAGGCTTCAGAACCTCGCGGACTACGAGGCTGAAATCGCCCGCGGCCTGACGGACGAACAGTATCTCCGGGGCAAGCGGCTGGGCTATACCGACGCGGCGCTTCGCCGCATCTCCGGCCGGGACGCCCTGCCCGCAATCGCCTCCACCTACAAGATGGTGGACACCTGCGCGGCGGAGTTCGACGCCGAGACCCCCTACTTCTACGAGACCTTCGATCGGGTCTGCGACGCCCGCAATTTCCCCCGTACCGGCAAGCCCGTGATCATGGTGCTGGGCTCCGGCCCCATACGCATCGGCCAGGGCATCGAGTTCGACTACTCCAGCGTGCACTGCGTGTGGACGTTGAAGCAGCTGGGCTACGACGTGGTGATCGTCAACAACAACCCGGAGACCGTCTCCACCGACTACGACACCGCCGACCGGCTGTACTTCGAGCCGCTGACCGAGGAGGACGTCATGCGCATTATCGCGGTGGAAAAGCCCGTGGGCGTGGTGGTAGCCTTCGGCGGGCAGACGGCCATCCGGCTGACCCAGGCGCTGGACCGCGACGGCGTGACGATCCTCGGCACCTCCGCCGAGGGCATCGACATCGCCGAGGACCGGGAGCGCTTCGACGCCCTGCTGGAGCGCTTCGACATCCGCCGCCCCAAGGGCATGGCCGTGCGCACGATGGACGAGGCCCTTGAGGCCGCCAATGCGCTGGGCTACCCGGTGCTGCTCAGGCCCTCCTACGTCATCGGCGGGCAGAACATGACCATCGCCCACGCCGACCACGACGTAACCGCCTACATGACCCGCATACTGGCCGGGGGCATCGAGAACCCCGTGCTCATCGACAAGTACATGTCCGGCGTGGAGCTGGAGGTGGACGTCATCTCCGATGGCACGGACGTGCTGATCCCCGGCATCATGCAGCACATCGAGCGCGCGGGCGTGCACTCCGGCGATTCCATCGCGGTCTACCCGCCGTTCTCCCTCGACGACTCCATGATGGAGACCGTGGTGGCCTCCTCGGAAAAGCTGGCGCTGGCGCTGGGCACGAAGGGGCTTGTGAACATACAGTACCTCGTCTACCGCGGGGCGCTGTACGTGATCGAGGTCAACCCCCGGGCCAGCCGCACCATCCCCTACATCAGCAAGGTCACCGACATCCCCATGGTGGACATCGCCAGCCGGGTGATGACCGGGCAGACCCTCCGCGACCTGGGCTACGGCACGGGCCTTTGCAAAACCCCGCCCTACTGCGCGGTGAAGGTGCCGGTGTTCTCCTTTGAAAAGCTCACCGACGCCAACAGCTACCTGAGCCCCGAGATGAAGTCCACCGGCGAGGTGCTGGGCATCGGCAAGAACCTGTCGGAGGCGCTGTTCAAGGGCCTCGTCAGCTCCGGCATACGGCTGCCCCACCCCGGCGACGCCACCGGCGTGCTGCTGTCCGTGGACGAGTACGACTACCCCGAGGTGATCGGCGTGGCGCGGCGCTACGCGGATCTGGGCTGCGCGCTGTACGCCACCGAGGGCACCGCGGAGGTCATCGCCACGCTGGGCATACCGGTCACCTCCGTCAGGGGCATCCGTGAGAGCGACCACTGCTTCGAGCTATTGGAGAGCGGCAGTATCAACTACATCATCTACACCGGCGCGCTCTTGGACAGCACCATGGAGGACTACATCGCCCTGCACCGCAAGGCGCTGTCGCTGAACATCGCCTGCCTCACCTCGCTGGACACCGCCGTGGCGCTGGCGGACATACTGCTCTCCCGCTACAGCCAGTTGAACACCGAGCTTGTGGATATAAACCACATGCGACATGAGCGCCAGACCCTGCGCTTTGCCAAGATGCAGGGCGCCGGCAACGACTACATCGTCATCGACAACCGCAACGGCGATATACAGTGCCCCGAGAGCCTGTGCGTGCGGCTGTGCGAGCAGCACTACGGCGCGGGGGCCGAGGGCATGGTGCTGATCGAGCCCTCCGGCGTCGCCGACGCCCGCATGCGCCAGTACAACCGCGATGGCTCCGAGGGCGCCATGGGCGGCAACGCCATACGCTGCGTGGCCAAGTACCTCTACGACAAGGGCATCGTGGAGAAGCGGGACATCGCCATCGAGACCCAGAGCGGCGTCAAGCGGCTTCACCTGTTCACCCGCTACGGCAGGGTGTCCTCCGTGGCCGTGGACATGGGCCGCGCCTCCCTCGACCCGGCGTCGCTGCCCTGCACGCTGGAGGGGACGCGCGTCGTGGACCGCCCCGTGGCGATCGGCGGCACAACCTACGCCGTCACCTGCGTGTCCATGGGCAACCCCCACTGCGTCACCTTCGTGGACCACGTGGAGGCCGTGGACCTCGACCGCGTGGGCCCGTGCTTCGAGAACGCCCCCATATTCCCCCAGCGCGTCAACGCCGAATTCGTGCACGTGGTCAACCCCACCACCCTGCGCATGCGCTGCTTCGAGCGCGGCAGCGGCGAGACCATGGCCTGCGGCACCGGAGCCTGCGCCGCCGTGGTGGCCGCCGTGGAGAACGGGCTGTGCGCCAAGGGCGTGGACGTCCAGGTGCAGGTCCCCGGCGGCAACCTGCTGGTGCGCTATACCGACGACGCCGTCACCCTCACCGGCAACGCCGAGATGGTGTACGAGGCGGAGACGAGCTATTAAACAACAATGAAGGGGCTGTCTCAAAACGACTTGCCATAAGTCGTTTTGAGACAACCCCTTCATTTTAAATTCCCTACTTCCCCGCCATCTCCTCGATCTCCTCCGGCGTCAGCAGCTGCAGCGTGACCTGATTGGGCAGGCAGATGATCATATTGCCCAGTATGCGGTCCCTGCGGTTGTCGATGGTGACCTCGCCCTGCTGCACGCAATCGTGGTTTTCGCAGGTGGAATCCTCCATCCACACGCCGTCGGGGGTCAGGTGGATGACGTTTTCGGCGGGCGTGCCGTCGGGCAGGATCTGCTTGAGGTGGTAGGAATACTCCCCCTCATCCGGCAGCGGCAGAAAGCCCATCTGTGTGGCCGTGGACACCATTACATAGGCGCTGGCGGGCTGGGGCGTGGCCTTCGGGCCGTCCGCCCCGTCGCCCGCCTCGGGCGAGGGGCTCGCTGCCGGCGAGAGGCTCGCTGCCGGCGAGAGGCTCGCTGCCGGCGAGAGGCTCGCTGCCGGTTCCTCCCCCAGCGCCGCGCAGGCGCACAGCGTCAGCGCCAGAATCAGGGCCAATAGCTTGCGGTACAACTTAAACACCTCTTACGCGATTCCCATGAAGCCCATGAACGCCAGCGCCATCAGCGAGGCGGAGATCAGCGTGATGGGCAGCCCCTTCATGGGCTCGGGGATATGGGAATACTTGATGCGCTCCTGCACGCCCGCCATCAGGGTGATGGCCAGCATGAAGCCCAGGCCGCCAAACAGCCCGTGCAGCGCGGCGTCGGCGATGCCATAGCCCGCCTCGGCGTTCAGAAGGGCTACGCCCAGCGCCGCGCAGTTGACGGCGATGAGCATGCCGGCCTCGTTCAGGGCGTCGTTCAGCTTCGGGAAGGCCGCCTTCAGGCAAAGCCCCACCAGCACAGCGGCGATCAGGCTGACCGCCACGTAGGCCAGCACCCGCAGGTACTCAGCCTTCATCGGCGTCAGCGCGTATCTGTCCAGCGCCCAGCAGCCCACGGAGGCGAGGGTCATGATCACGGCGGTGACCAGCCCCAGGCCGAGCGCGGTCTCGACGCGCCGGTCCTCGTCAAACAGCGCGGAGCTGCCCAGCAGCCTTGCGAATACGAAGTTTTGGGTGAACACGCAGCTCACCAGAAACAGCAGCGTGCGGGTCATGCAGCCTCATCCTCCTTTCCGGAGCGCTTCGGTTTGATCAGGTTGGCAAGGCCCGCCAGCAGGCCCAGGAGCAAAAGCCCGCCCGCCGGCAGCGCGGCCATGGCGGTCAGCTGCAGGCCCTTGGGCAGCACCTGCGCGCCGAACACGGTGCCCACGTCCATGAGCTCCCGCAGCGCGCCCAGCAGCGTCACCAGGCAGATGAAGCCCAGCGCCTGCTTCACGCCGTCGCTCACCGCCGGACCCACGCCGTTCTCATCGGCGGGCCGCGCGAGCAGCAGGCAGTTCACAGCGATCATCGGCAGGTAGATGCCCAACGCCGCGGCGGTCCCGCCGCACACGGCCTTCACGATCATCTGGGCGATGCCCGCGAACACGGCGCTGATGACCATGAACAGCACCACGCGGCCTTTCTCGTCGGCGATGAAGTTGTCCAGCAGCGCGGCCACAGCGCCGGAGAGCACCAGCACGCAGCCCGTGGCGAGGCCCAGCGTCAGGCCGTTTACCGCGTTGGTCGCCGCGACCAGCGCCGCGCAGGCCGCCAGCGCCAGCCGAAACAGCGGCGAATCATTCCACTTAGCCATTTTTGGCCTCCTTTCCGTGTCCGTAGACCCGGCGGGTGATGAAGTGATCGATCACCGGCGAGGCGACGTTCATCAGCAGTATGGCGTAGGTCACGCCCTCGGGATAGTCGGAGAACTTGCGGATCACCGCCACCAGCAAGCCCGCCAGCGCCGCGTAGACGATCTGGCCCACGGCGGTCATCGGGCAGGTGGCGTAGTCCGTGGCCATGAACACCGCGCCGAACAGCAACCCGCCGGACAGCACCGCCGTCAGGGGATTATTGCCGAAGGCCAGCGAGAACACGGCCGTCGAGGCCACCATCACCACGGGAATGCGCCAGGTGACGGTCTTGGTGTACAGCATCCAGGCAAAGCCCAGCAGTATGGCGATCTTGCACACCTCGCCGACGCTTCCGGGGATGCTGCCCAGTATCAGCTGCAGCGTGGTGAACCCGCCGGGATTGGACAGCGGCGTGGCGGTAGTCACGGCGTCCACGGCGGCCAGGCCCGCGGGGGCGTACCAGCGGGTCATGTACTGCGGCCAGCTGGCCAGCAGCATGGCGCGGGCGGCCAGCGCCGGGTTGACGAAGTTGTCGCCCAGGCCGCCGAACAGGCCCTTGACGATCACCACGGCGAACGCGCTGCCGATGGCGACCATCCACAGCGGCGCGGTGGCGGGCAGGTTGAGGCCCAGTATCAGGCCGGTAACGGCGGCGGAGAGGTCGCCCACCCGCACCTTTTGCCGGGTGGCCGCCTGCCACAGGTACTCAGCGGCGACCGCGGAGAACGTGGACACCACCAGCACCATCAGCGCGTTGAACCCGAAGAAGCCGACGCCCGCGACGGCGCAGGGCAGAAGCGCGATCAACACATTGCGCATCAGCGTCCGGGTGGATTGGTTGGTGTGTACGTGGGGCGCCGGGGACAGATTGAGCTTCATGACCGATCACCCCTTTCCTTTCTTCGCCTCAGCGGCGATCTTGTCCTTCATGGCCTTGAACGCGGATGTAAGCACCCGATGGGCCGGGCAGATGTAGGAGCAGCTGCCGCAGACCACGCAGTCCATGATGTTGTTGGCCGAGGCGGCCTGCATGTCGTCCGCCTCGCACATGAATTTCAGCTTGAACGGCACGAGCCCTATGGGGCAGGCGTCCACGCACCGCCCGCAGCGGATGCAGGGCGTCTCCTCCGGCTCGACGGATTCCTTTGCGCAGTAGACCACCACGCCGTTGTTGGCCTTGGCCAGCGGCACCCGGGTCGTGGGCGCCGGGAAGCCGGTCATGGCGCCGCCCAGCACGATCTTGCCCACGTGCTCGCGGTCCATGCTGAACCCGCCGCACTCGGCGATCAGGTCCTCCACCCGCGTGCCGACCCGTATGCGCAGGTTGGAGGGCTTCTTCACCTTGCCGGTGATGGTGGTGATGCGGGAGACCAGGGGCTTGCCCTCGATCACCGCGTCCGCGATGGCATAAGCCGTGCCGACGTTGAGCACGATCACGTGCACGTCCAGCGGCAGCTTCTTGGTGGGCACCTCGCGGCCCGTCACCACGTGGATGAGCTGCTTCTCACCGCCCTGCGGGTACTTGGTCTGCAAGGGCATGACCTCCACGCCGTTGCGCCCCTGGGCCGCTTTGGTCATGGCCTCGATGGCGTCGGGCTTGTTGTCCTCGATGGCGATGACGCCCCTCTTGACGTTCAGCGCCCGCATGGCCGCCCGCAGGCCGTCCACGATCCGCCCGCTCTTTTCCAGCATCAGCCGGTGGTCGCAGGTCAGGTGGGTCTCGCACTCCGCGCCGTTCAATATGATGGTGTCGCAGTACTGCCCTTCCTTCACGGCGAACTTCACGTGGGTGGGGAAGGCCGCGCCGCCCATGCCGCAGATGCCCGCCGCCTTGATGGCCGGCACGATCTGGTCCACGGGGCAGGTCTCCACGTCGCCCAGCGGGTGAAGCTCCACCCACTCGTCCTTGAAGTCATTCTTGATGGTCACGGCCATGGCCGCGGGGTTGTTCACGGACTGCACCGGGCCGACCTCCAGCACCTCGCCGGACACGCTGGCGTGCACCGGCAGGCCCAGGAAGCCCACGGGCTCGCCGATCACCTGGCCCAGCTTCACGTGGTCGCCCGGCTGCACGCAGGGCGTGCTGGGCGCGCCCAGGTGCATGCCCATCATTATCGATACGGCCTTCGCGTTGAAATCGCGCGTCGCCACGCCGCTCGTGGGCGATTTGCCCTCGTGGGCCTCATGCAGCGGATGCACGCCCCCGCGAAAGGTTCTGTTGTTCGCCAATTTCAGCACCTCCAGTAATCGCTTCGTTTATTCCGGCGTTCCCTGTTCCGGCTTCGCCTCATGGTGGGTCTCCCAGTGGATCAGCACCGACATCGCCGCGCGCATGGCCAGTATGGCCGCGGTCATGCCCAGGTCCATCCAGTCCGGCGCGATGATGGTCTTCAGCGCCTCGCCGCCCAGCAGGAAGCTCAGGGCGGTGGCGATGCCCTCCGCCATGATCAGCTTGCAGTTGTCGGTTTTGGTCACCAGGGCGATGAACGCCTTGACCCCGGCGACGAGTATGATCGCCGCGCCGACGATCTCAAGGATCAGTATGCCGTATTCCACCAGAGCGAAAAACACTCTCTCCAAGAATTCATGCACGTAACATCACTCCCGTCAGTGTCCCAGGATCTCCGCCACGGCTTCCCGGATGGCTTTAGTAGAAACCGTCACGCCGGATATGGCGTCCACGACGTCCTGCTTTTCCACGATCTGCGCCGCCAGTTCCGCGCGCATGTCGTCGTTGAGCAGGTCGTTCTCGCCCTCGGACGTGATCTTGCAATCGACGATCTTGCCGTCCGCGACAACCGCTTCAACCTTGATGGTGCTGAACGCGGTCTCCTTTTCAATGGTGATGGTCTCACCTTCGGCCGATTCAGCGGGAGCACCCTGTCCCAAAATTTCCGCGACCGCTTCCTTGATAGCCTTGGAGGAAACCGTCACGCCGGATATGGCGTCCACGACGTCCTGCTTCTCCACGATCTGCGCCGCCAGTTCCGCGCGCATGTCGTCGTTGAGCAGGTCGTTCTCGCCCTCGGACGTGATCTTGCAATCGACGATCTTGCCGTCCGCGACAACCGCTTCAACCTTGATGGTGCTGAACGCGGTCTCTTTTTCTACGGTGATGGTCTCGCCCTCGGCAGGCGCGGCTTCTTCGGCGGGAGCCGCTTCCTCAGCAGGCGCTTCTTCTTCGACGGGGGCCGCTTCCTCAGTAGAAGCTCCCTGACCCAGAATCTCAGCCACCGCTTCCTTCACAGCATCAGAAGAGATGGTCACGCCGGAAATGGCATCCACGATATCCTGCTTCTCAACAATCTGATCGGCCAGCGCCGCACGGGAATCGTCCGTCAGCAGATCGTTCGCGCCCTCGGACGTGATCTTCGCGTCAACGATCTTCCCGTCCGCGACAACCGCTTCAACCTTGATGGTGCTGAACGCGGTTTCTTTTTCTACGGTGATGGTCTCGCCCTCGGCAGGCGTGGCTTCTTCGGCGGGAGCCGCTTCCTCAGCAGGCGCTTCTTCTTCGACGGGGGCCGCTTCCTCAGTAGAAGCTCCTTGCCCCAGAATCTCAGCGACGGCTTCCTTCACCGCATCAGACGAAATCGTCACGCCGGAAATGGCGTCCACGACATCCTGCTTCTCAACAATCTGATCGGCCAGCGCCTTGCGGGAATCGTCCGTCAGCAAATCATTCGCGCCCTCGGAAGTGATCTTCGCATCGACGATCTTCCCGTCCGCAACGACCACCTCAACCTTAATCGTGCTGAAAGCGGTTTCCTTTTCTACGGTGATGGTCTCGCCCTCGGCAGGCGCTTCTTCTTCGACGGGAGCCGCTTCCTCAGCGGGCGCTTCTTCTTCGACGGGGGCCGCTTCCTCAGCAGGCGCGCCCTGACCCAGAATCTCAGCCACCGCTTCCTTCACAGCATCAGAAGAGATGGTCACGCCGGAAATGGCGTCCACGACATCCTGCTTCTCAACAATCTGCTCCGCCAGCGCCGCGCGGCTGTCATCGGTGAGCATATCCACGGAGCCCTCGATCGCCTCGGAGGTCACCTTCGCGGCGGTGATCTTGCCGCCCTCGACGGAGGCCTCGACCTTGATGGTGCTGAAGGGGGTGGTCTTTTCCACGGTCACGACATCGCCGGTCAGCGCCGCCTCGGTCGGCTTCTCGGCGGGCGCGGCGGCTGCGGCGGGCGCGGCCTCGCCGGACAGCAGGTCGTTCAACCCGTTGATGACGGCGGTGGAGGTCACGGTCGCCCCGCTGACGGCCTCGATGCCGTCCTCGCCGTAGGTGAACGGCGCGGCCTTGCCCACGAACTGGTCGGTAAACGCGGGCTCGGAGGTCATCTTGCCCAGGCCGTCGGTCTCGTTGGGCGTGTCGATGGTCAGCGCGGACACGGTGTTGTCGTCGTTCAACAGCACGCTCAGCGTCACGTCGCCGCCGAAGCCCTGCACGGTGGTGGTCAGCGGCCCGCCGGAGGTCTCGCCGCCGCCGTTGACGATGGTGTTGGCGGCATTGATGACCGCGGTGGACGTAAACGTCGCCCCGCTCAGCGCCTCGATGCCGTCCTCGCCGTAGGTGAACGGCCCCTTCTTGCCGATGAACTGCCCGGTAAAGGCGGGCTCGGAGGCCATCTTGCCCAGGCCGTCGGTCTCGTTGGGGGTATCGACGGCCATGTAGGCGACGGCGCCCTCGTCGTCAAGGCCGAGGGTGACGGTCACGTCGCCGCCGAAGCCCTTTTCGGCAGCGGAGAAGGTCTGGCCCATGAACGCCGTCTCGGTTTCCTCGGCCAGGCCCAGCTGGTTGATATAGATGTAGTTCGCCACGGTGTTCACCCCGCTGACCACCGCCCGGGAGGTGGTGGACGCGCCGGTCACGGTGTCGACGCCGCCCTCGTTGAGGGTGATGGTCGGGGTCTTGCCGATGAACTGGTCGGTAAATGCAGCCTCGCGGGTGCGCGCGCCCAGGCCGGGGGTCTCGGCGAAGCCCTCGCCGCCCACGCTGACGCCGGTGATGACGCCCTCGTTGTCCACGCCCGCGGTCACCTCGACGGGCCCGCCGTAGCCGGTCACCGTGGTCTGGCCCACGTAGCCCTGCACGTTGCCCTCGGCATCCTGCGCGGCGTAGAGGCTGTCCAGATTGTAGCGGCCCTCCTGCACCTCCAGCGCCTCAAAGCGGTCCGCGTCCAGCGCCTGGTCGCGCACGGCGTCCGTCAGTATCGCGGCCTGCCGGTCAGCGCCCCCGGCGGTCAGCCCGTTGAACAGGCCAAGCGCCAGCGCGCCCACCAGACAGACGGCGCAGAGCATGACCCATGATGGCAGTTTCTTGTTCACTCGCCCCATCCTCCTTGTATCTGAATTAGTCTAGCATATATTCTCCCGCTCCGGAGGTATAGGTCGCGCTCCGGTCGCGGGCGATGAACACCGCCTCGATGCCCTCCAGGCCCTCGATCATCTCCGCGCCCCTCTCGACGCCCATGGCGAAGGCGCTGGTGGCCAGCGCATCGCCCCACATGGAGCTTTCGGAGAATACGGTCACCGAGGCCAGCTCGTTCTGCACCGGCCAGCCGGTATTTGGGTCCAGTATGTGGTGATAGCGCACGCCATCGAGGTCGAAGCCCCGCTCGTAGATGCCGCTGGTGACGGTAGAGCCGCCGAAGTTCCGGGCCACCAGCATGTACTCGCCGGTGGGCTTGTCGATGTCCTGTATGCCCACCTTCCAGGGCTGGCCGTCGGGCTTCAAGCCGATGGCCACGATGTTGCCGCCGAAGGACAGTATGGCGTTCTTCACGCCCTCTCCCTCGAGATAGCCCTTCACCGCGTCGGCGATATAGCCCTTGGCGATGCCGCCCAGGTCGATCATCATGCCCTCGGGCAGCGTGACGCGGTTGCCGTCGATGGTCAGCTTTGAGATATCCACCAGCCCGGCGGCCCTGGCGATGGCGTCCGCGTCCGGCAGCACCGCCGCGCCCGAGGTGAAATCCCACAGCGTCGATACCGGCGCGATGGTCACGTCAAACAGCCCGCCGGACAGGTCGCTGACCTTCTTCGCGCACTCCAGTATCTCCAGCGTGTCGTCCGAGACCGTCACCGGCTGGCCCCCCGCGTGGTTGATCCGCCACACGTCGCTGCCCTCGACGGTGCGCGACAGCATGCCCTCGTACTCGCCGCAGACCCTGAGCGCGTCCTGCAGCACCTGCGGATCGTCCACCCACGCCGTCAGCGTCACCACCGTGTCCAGGTAAAACCCCACGGCGGACTCCTTCTCCGCCCCGGCGCAAGCCGATACCGTCAGCGACGCGATGGCGAGAACAAGCAACAGCTTAAACAGTTTGTTCAAATTCCAACCTCCGGTCCTTTTTTTAATTAGGAATTAGGAGTTAGGAATTAGAGTGTGTTTCTAAAATGCCTGAAGCGCATTTTCGGCGTCTTTGGCTGCATTTCTGCGTTGATTTCCCTTGACTTAGCCCCACTAAGCCTGCGGGAAATCGCCTTGAAATGCAGCCGAATCCGCTCGAAACTGCATCTCCCGGCATTTAGAAACACACTCTAGGAATTAAATGCTCATATACTGAACGCTTTACTGTGCCTTGATTGATATAGATACGAAGCAGCCATCAGGCAAACTTCATTCCTAATTCCTCATTCCTAATTGATCTCCCCTATCCTCAGCGCCCGAAACACCCTCTGCGCCACCAGGCCGGTCAGCGTGCCGACCACGGCGCCGACGCCCACCAGCACCGGCAGGTAGGTGTAGAGCAGCTGCGGCGTGCGCAGCACCCGGCTGGCCATCAGGATCTGGCCCACGTTGTGGGCCACGGCCCCCGCCAGCGACACGCCCAGCACCCCCCACTCGGGGTGTATGCGTATGACGACGAACGCCGCCACCGACGCTACGCAGGCCAGCGCGATCAGTATGACGCATATCAGCATCTGCCCGCCGGGCCTGGGGTTGCGGTATAAAAGCCAGATATCGCTTAAAGCCGTCAGCGCCGCGATGGTCAGCGCCCCCGCCCGGGCGTTTTTGCGGGTCAGCAGCATCACCAGAAGGCTCAGCACGCCGCCGGACAGGCTGTACAGTATGGCGCTCATGCTGCCGAACAGGAAGCCGGACAGGAACACCTTCGTCAGCATCAGCGCGACGCAGCTGCGCCAGTCCATCAGATACACCGCGTACAGCAGCACCGTGTTCGCCAACCCCAGCTTGATGCCCGGCACCGCGCCGCCCAACAGCCAGGTGATCGGTATCGCCCGGTCAAAATACCCCAGCACCAGCGAAAGCGCCGCCAGCAGGCCGAACCTCGCCACGATTTGTGCCTTTGATTTCAAATTTCTACTCCCTACTCCCTACTGCCTACTCCCTCACTTCAACCGAAACCCTGTGCGGCAGGCAGACGATAAACCCGCCCATCACGCGCAGCTCGAGGTTGCCTAAGGTGACCTGCCCCATGTTGACGCAGTCCTGGTTTTCGCAGTTGGCGTGCGCCATGTAGACCGCGTCGCCGGTAATGGCCACGGCGTTCTCCGCGCCGTCGGGCTGCCGCACGGTGACCGTGCGGGGCTCCGAGAAGGGCAGGTCGATCAGCTCGGCGCCGTCCAGCGTGACGATCACCCGGGGGCCGTCCTTTTCCGGCGACACCTCCGCGCCGTCCCAGGCCTTGCCGTCCAGCAGCACGACGACCTCATCCCCGCGCTTCGCCTGACAGCCGGCCAGTGTGAGGCACACCGCCAGCGCAAGGCACACCGCCAGCGCAAGGCACAGTAAGCCCCTCCGAAATCCCTTGCTCACGCCCTCGTCCTCCGTCGGGGACCGCCCGGGCGCTCGCCTGCGCCCCGGCATCCCACAGATATCATTATTATATACATTTTTACGCCCTGAATCAACTGCCAATCCCGGGAAAAGGCGGCGGACGGGGTGTAAATTATCAAAGTGTAATAATTTCGTAATACCCGGGTTTTCATCGGCGTCCGCGGCGATGATTGGCGCATTGACATTTCCCCGGTTTTCATGTAATATAGAATTAACAGAATGGTACGGGGAGGGACATATCATGAAAAGAGCGATCGTCGCGGCGCTGCTGGCCGTGTGCCTGGCGCTTACATTCACGGCGCAGGCGGCGCAGTACAACTACAGCTACGCCTATGCGGACTACACCAACCTGCTGGGGTCGATGGAGGTCGTGAACGTCAAGAGCTTCACCTGGCTCAAGGACGGCACGGGGGCCTTCGCCAAAAAGCTGTGCAAGGTGCCGGTGGGCGCGGTGGTGACCAACTGCTACTACTACGACGGCAAGCACACCTACTGCGAGTACGACGGCATGGCGGGCTACCTGCCCAGCGGCAACCTGTCCTTCATCTGCGGGCCGGTGGGCTATGAATACCCGGACAGCGCCTATCTGGGCAACTACCAGATCGTGAACTGCGCCTCCTACGCGGTGCTGCGCGCCTATCCGGACACCGGCTCCCAACAGCTTCTGAGGATACCGCTGGGGTCCATCGTGACCAACGTCTACTACCAGGACGACCGCTTCTCCTACTGCGTCTACGGCAACATGGACGGCTATATACTGAACAGCAACCTGTCCTGGGTGTCCGGCGGCAGCGGCGGCAGCTACGGCGGGCAGGCCAACGGCGACTACATCGGCACGGCCCGCATCGTGAACTGCATCTCCTACGCCTCCCTGCGGGCCTACCCCAGCACCGGCTCCACGCGGCTGGCGAAGGTGCCGCTGGGGGCCTACGTCACCAACTGCTCCATCGTGGACGACCGCTTCGCCTACTGCGAATACGGCGGCCAGGCGGGCTATATACTGATCGACAACCTGGGATGGTAGTGCGGGGGAGGTGGACACAATGGCGCAAATGACCGTGGACTGGCAAACGATTACCGATTTTGTGACGGAGGTCTTTACGCGCTACAGCGTCCCGGCTGAGGACGCGGCGATCTGCGCAGACAACCTGCTGGAGGCGGACAGGCAGGGCATCGAGTCCCACGGCGTGAACCGCCTCAAGTCCATCTACCTGGACCGCATCAAGGCCGGGGTCCAGAACCCCGTGACGCGCTTTGAGATCATCAAAGACACCCCCACCACGGCGGTGGTGGACGGCCACGACGGCATGGGCCAGGTGATCGGCTACAAATGCATGGCCATGGCCATCGAGAAGGCCAAGGCCTACGGCATGGGCATGGTGGTGGCGCGCAACTCCTGCCACTACGGCATCGCGGGCTACTACACCTCCATGGCCGCAAAGGCGGGCTGCGTGGGCATGACGGGCACCAACGCCCGGCCCTCGGTGGCCCCCACCTGGGGCGTGGAGGGCATGTTCGGCACCAACCCGCTGACCCTGGGCGTGCCCACCGACGAGCCCTTCGATTTCAACTTCGACTGCGCCACCTCCATCACCCAGAACGGCAAGGTGGAATGCTACGCCCGCATCGGCGAGGGTGTGAAGCCGGGCACCGTCATCGGCGAGGACGGCAATCCCGTCACCGGCGACGCCGCGGAGGCCCTCCGGCGCATCCGCGGCGGCACCGCGGCGCTGACCACGCTGGGCGGCATCGGGGAGGACATGGCGGGCTACAAGGGCTACGGCTTCGCCCTGTTCGTGGAGCTGATGTGCGCCGTATTGCAGGACGGCTACTACGGCAAGGCCTTGAACGGCCTGGACGAAAACGGCGCGCGCTGCGCCCCCCGGCTGGGCCACTTCTTCATCGCCATCGACACGGATCACTTCCTGGGCGAGGACCTCTGCCGCAAAAAGTCCGGCGAGATCCTCCGCGCCGTGCGCGCCTCGAAACGCATGCCCGGGGCGGAGCGCATCTACACCGCCGGGGAAAAGGAGTACGAGGCCAAAATGACCCTCACCGACGGCGTGCCCGTCAACGATTCGGTGCAGGGCGAGCTGAACGCCATCCGCGAGGAGCTCAACCTGACCGACAAATACCGCTTCCCCTGGGACGATTGAACCGCACCGACGCCGGGCTGCGACAGCAGCCCGGTTTTTTCATTAAGTTTTGAATTGTTGCCGTGAACCGCCTCCAAATCCCTTGAATAAAGGGCTTTTTTCAATTATAATTATTTTTGGAGAAATATTCGACCGCTGCAGAAAGGTTTTCGTTACATGAAGTGGATCGCAAGCGCCGCCTTCGGCATGGAGGGCATGACCGGGCGGGACTTAAAGCACATGGGCATGCAAAACGTCCGGGTGATGGACGTGGGCGGGGCGATGTTCGAGGGCGACTTCGCCGACGCCTTCCGGGCCAACCTGTGGCTGCGCACCTGCGACCGCGTGATGCTGGTGATGGCGCAGTTCGAGGCCCGCACGTATGAGGAACTGTTCCAGGGCGTCAAGGCCGTCGCGTGGGAAAAGCTGATGCCTGAGGACGCCGCCTTTCCCATCCGCGCCAAGTGCGTCAAGTCGCAGCTGATGAGCCCGTCGGACGTGCAGAAGATCGGCAAGCGCGCCATGGTGGAGCGCATGAAGTCCGCCTATCATGCGGACTGGTTCAGCGAGACCGGCGTGACCTTCCAGATCGACATCTCCATACGCAACGACCTGGTCACCGTGGCCGTGGACACCTCCGGCGAGCCGCTGTCCAAGCGCGGCTACCGCACCTGGAACGGCGAGGCCCCGCTTCGGGAGACCCTGGCGGCGGCGCTGGTGCTTCAAAGCCCGTGGCACCCGTGGCAGCGGCTGTACGACCCCTGCTGCGGCACCGGCACGATACTCATCGAGGCCGCCTTTATCGCCATGAACCGCGCCCCCGGGCTGACCCGGAAATTCGCCATGGAGGCCTGGCCCTGCGTGCCCATCGAGGCTCTGAACGACATCCGCCGCGAGGCGCGGCTGAAATACGAGGAGGGGTCCAAAAGGCCCGTCCACATCGCCGGCAGCGACATCGACCCCGAGGCCATCGAGCTGGCCCGCCGCCACCTGAAGCAGGCGGGGCTCAGCGGGCGCATCGAGCTCGAGGTCCGGGACATGCGCGAGGTGAATCTCTCCGGCGAGCCCGGCGTGTTCATCGCCAATCCCCCCTACGGCGAGCGGCTGGACAACCTCCGCGCCGCCCACGCGGTGGCCAGGCAGCTCGGGGCGCTGCAAAAGCGGCATCCCGGCTGGAAGCTGTGCGCCTTCTCCGCGGACATGGGCTTCGAGCGCGAGTACGGACGCCGCGCCACGCGCCGCCGCCGCTACTACAACGGACGCATCGAGTGTGAGTACAGGATATTTGAGTAAGAGGTGTATCTATGAAACCCATCTTCAACCGCGCGCCGCTGACGCCCAACGCGCTGTCCCCGCTGCCGCTGGGCGCCATCCGGCCGGAGGGCTGGCTGCTGGACCAGCTGACCACCCAGGCGGAGGCCGCGAAGGCCCGGCTGGACGCGCTCTGGCCCCAGGCGATGGACGTCGCCACGCTGTGCCGCCTGGACGGGCTGGTGCTGCTGGCCTGGACGCTGGACGACGGCGCCCTGAGGGACCGGGTGCGCTGGCACATCGAGGCGCTCATCGCCAGCCAGCGCGAGGACGGCTGGTTCGGCCCCGAGGACAACGCCGACACCTGGCCCCTGGTGGCGGCGCTTCGGGCGCTTCGGCACTACTTTGTTGCCGAAAACGACCGCCGCGCGCTGGTGCTGATGGATAAATTCTTCAAATATCAGTATCTGAACCTGGCAAACAATCCGCTTAAGGAGTGGTCCGTGGCCCGGGGCGGCGACAATATGGAGCTGGCGCTGTGGCTGTACAACATCACGGGGCAGAAGCACCTGCTGGAGCTGTGCAAAAAGCTGCGGGAGCAGACCCTGGACTGGCCCACCTACTTCCACACCTTCTCCAACACCATGCCCATGAACAAGTCCCTCAAGTGGTCCCGGCTGCGCGAGGCGCTGGAGGAGGAGCGCAACGAGGCGCTGGAGGGCGATAAGCGGCCCTATTTCCACACCCAGTACCACCTGTCCCAGGGCGTCAACATCGCCATGGGATTGAAGGCCCCCGGCGTGATCAACCTGATCAAGTCCGGCTTCAAGGAGCAGGGCGGCTTCCGCTTCGGCTGGGAAAAGCTGATGAAGTACCACGGCCTCGCCAACGGCATGTTCTCCTGCGACGCCCACTTGAACGGCTCCAACCCCACCCAGGGCGTGGACACCGGCGCGGTGGCGGAGCTGATGCGCTCGCTGGAGACGCTGCTGGGCCTTGGCGACTTTGCCCCGGAATACGCCGACATACTGGAGAAGATCGCCTACAACGCCCTGCCCGCCGCCTTCACCGCCGACATGGCCCTCAACCAGCAGTGCCAGCAGGTCAACCAGGTGAGGGTCTCCGAGGAGGCGCGCCGCTTTTACAACCTGGAGGACCGGGCGAACCTGTTCACCGACGAGGAGGCCCCCCTGGGCTACCCCTCGGACATCCAGCAGGGCTGGCCGGGCTTCGTGGCTTCCCAGTGGTACATGACCTCCGACGGCGGCCTGCAGGCCGTCAGCTACGCGCCCTGCGCCGTGCGGACCACCGTGGGCAGCGTGCCCGTGCGGGTGAAGGTGTCCGGCGGCTATCCCTTCGCCCAGTCGGTGGAGATCGAGGTCTCCGTCAAGCAGCCCTGCGAGTTCCCGCTGTACCTGCGGGTGCCCTTCTGGGCGCGGCAGCCCATGATCTTCCTGCCCGACGGCGAGATCATGCAGGTGCGCTCCGGCGAGACCTCCTGCGTGCGGCGGCGCTGGCGCACCGGCGACGTGGTGCGGCTGGAGCTGCCCACCGTGCCCCGGCTGACCAAGTGGTACCACCAGTCCGGCGCGGTGGAGCTGGGCCCGCTTCTGATGGCCTGGCAGCCCAACGAGGACTGGGAGACCCTGCCCGACGGCAGCCGCCGGGCGTCCACCGTGGACGACTGGAACTGGGCGCTGATCCGGGAGGAGCCCATGAAGGCCGTGTATGACGACGTCCCCACCGCCTTCGGCAAGGGCGAGGCGCCGGTGAACGTGCTGGTCAAGGCCGTGCCCATCGACTGGCCCATGGACGGCGGCAACTGCGCCAACGTGCCCATGGTGCCCCGCATCGACGCCGCCCGCGCCCAGGTGATCGAGCTCATCCCCTACGGCGCCACCGCCCTGCGCATCGCCCAGTTCCCCCTCGGAAGGGCGGAACCCGTCCGCAGGTAAGCGATACATACATATGACGACGGAGAAGCCCGACCGGCTTCTCCGTCGTCATATGTGGGCGGACGCCATAAATGGTGTCCCTACAGGGCTATTCCTGTTCCCTGTTCCCTGTTCCCTGTTCCCTGTCCCCTGTTCCCTGTTCCCTGTCCCCTGTTCCCTGTTCCCTGTCCCCTGTTCCCTGTTCCCTGTTCCCTGTTCCCTGTTCCCTTCCTCACACGATCAACATCGCGTCTCCGAACGAGAAGAACCGATACGCCTCCCGCACGGCCAGACGGTAGGCGTCGAGTATGCGCTCACGGTCGTAGAACGCGGAGACCAGCATCACCAGCGTGGAGCCGGGCAGGTGGAAGTTGGTGATGAGGGCATCCACCATCTGAAAGCGGTAGCCGGGTTTAATGAAGATATCGGTGTCGCCCCGCATGGCCCGCACCCCACCGTTTGCCGCGGCGGATTCCAGCGTGCGCACGCTGGTGGTGCCCACGGCGACCACCCGGCCCCCGCGCGCCCGGGCGGCGTTGATGCGTTCGGCGGCGTCCGGGGTGACCTCGAAGTACTCGGTGTGCATCTCGTGGTCCTCGATGTTCTCCGCCTTCACCGGGCGGAAGGTGCCCAGGCCCACGTGCAGCAGCACCGGCACGATGTCGACGCCCTTTTCCCGGATGCGGTCCATGAGCTCCGGCGTGAAGTGCAGCCCCGCGGTGGGCGCGGCGGCGCTGCCGTCCTGCTTGGCGTAGACGGTCTGGTAGCGGTCCCGATCCCGCAATTTCTCGTGGATGTAGGGCGGCAGAGGCATCTCGCCCAGCGCGTCCAGCGCCGCCTCAAAGGTGCCCTCGCACTCAAATTCAACGATGCGCCCGCCCGCGTCGGTGCTCTCCAGCACCCGGCCTCTCAGCCTGCCGCCGCCGAAGATCACCTCCGCGCCGGGCTTGAGCTTTTTCCCCGGGCGCACCAGCGTCTCCCAGCGCTTCGGGCCCACCTGTTTGAGCAGCAGCACCTCGCACGCTCCACCGGTGGGTCTTTCGCCATACAGCCGCGCCGGGATGACCTTCGTCTCGTTGATCACCAGGCAGTCTCCGGGGTTTAAGTAGTCGGTCACGTCGTAAAAATGCCTGTGCTCGATCTTTCCCGTATCCCGGTGCACCACCAGCAGCCGGCTGTGGTCCCGGGGCTCCACCGGGGTCTGCGCGATGCGCTCCTCCGGCAGCTCGTACATAAAGTCGGATAGTTTCATAGGTATTCCTCAGATATCCATCTTCATCTGTTCGCCGCCGCCGACCTGGCCTTTGGGCATGCGGACGCCCATATGGTCGTAGGCGGCCTGGGTGCAGACGCGGCCCCGGGGGGTGCGCATCAAAAAGCCCAGCTGCAGCAGGTAGGGCTCGTACACGTCCTCGATGGTGCTGGCGTCCTCGCCGGTGGAGGCCGCCAGGGTGTCCAGCCCCACGGGCCCGCCGCCGAACTTATTGATCATGGTCATGAGCATGGTGCGGTCCACGTGGTCCAGCCCCAGCTCGTCCACCTCCAGCATGTCAAGCGCCTCCCGGGCGATGTCCACGGTGATGGCGCCGTCACCCTTGACCTGGGCGAAGTCGCGCACCCGGCGGATCAGCCGGTTGGCGATGCGGGGCGTGCCGCGGGAACGGCTGGCGATCTCCAGCGCGCCGTCGCGGTCGCAGTTGATCCTGAGGATGTTGGCTGACCGGCGCACGATCACCGAGAGCTGCTCCGGCGTGTACAGCTCCAGCCGGAAGGTGATGCCGAACCGGTCCCGCAGGGGGCTGGTCAGCATGCCCGCCCGGGTGGTGGCCCCGATCAGCGTGAACTTCGGCAGGTCCAGCCGGATCGAGCGCGCCGACGGCCCCTTGCCGATCATGATGTCCAGCGCGTAGTCCTCCATGGCGGGGTAGAGCACCTCCTCCACCTGGTGGGAGAGACGGTGGATCTCGTCGATGAACAGCACGTCGCCCGCGTTCAGGTTCGTCAGTATCGACGCCAGATCCCCCGCGCGCTCGATGGCCGGGCCGCTGGTCACGCGGATGTTGTGCCCCATCTCCGAGGCGATGATCCCCGCCAGCGTGGTCTTGCCCAGCCCCGGCGGGCCGTAGAGCAGTATGTGGTCCAGCGGCTCGCGCCGGGCGATCGCCGCCTGCATGTAGACCGTCAGGCTCTGCTTGATTTTCTCCTGGCCAAAGTACTCCGAGAGCGAATGCGGCCGTAGCGACAGCTCCGCCGCGTCCTCCTCCTCCCGGAAGCCCGTGGTGATGACCCGTTCCTCGTCCTGCATGTCGTACCTCCGTGAAGGAAATCCCTTTGTTATCTTCCGCGCCTGCGCAAAATCTCCCCGGCGAACACGCGCAGCGTGCGCACACGCAGGGCGAAGCAGGCGAGCACATACGCGATAAGCGACGTCGCGGCGCACAGCGCAAGCCGCAGGAACACCTGGCCGGTGCCGAAGGCGGGCGGCAGGGCGCGGTTCAGCAGCGCGCACACGCCCATGCAGATCAGCGCCGACGCCACGATCCTGACCATATCGGGCAGCGCGGCCCCCAGGCCCAGCCGTCCGAAGCGCCTTTTCAGCAGCACCAGCATGGTGCACATGCCCGTCGTCCCGGCGATGGAGGTGGCCAGCGCCAGGCCGCGCGCCCCGATGATCCGCCGCAGTATCAGGTTCAATACGATGTTCAGCGCCACCACCAGGCAGGAGACCCGGAAGGGGGTCTTCGTGTCCTGGAGGGCGTGGAACATGCGGCTCAAAAAGTCGCGCAGCCCGAAGGCGGGCACGCCCACCACGTAGCACACCAGTATGGCCGCGGTGACCTCCACCGAGTGCATGTCGAAGCGCCCGCGCATGTAGGCGAACTTGATCACATCCACCGACATCACCACCGCCACCGCCACGATGGGCAGCGCCACCAGCGCGATCACCAGTATGCAGCGCCTGAGCACCTCCAGCATGCCCTTGTCGTCGTGCCCGGCGGCCAGGCGGCTGAGCCTGGAGAACATGATCGTCGTCAGCGGCACCATCAGTACGCCCAGCAAAAAGGTGATCAGCCGGTAGGCGTAGCTCATGGCGGAGATGTCGCCGGGGTTGAGCCCCGAGGCCAGCGCGTGGTCGATCATGTGGTTCAGCTCGCTCACGCCCATGGACAGCATCGCCGGACCCGCCAGCGTCAAAAGCCGGTGGAAGCGCTTGTCGGAGAAATCCAAAACCGGCGTCCACGAAAACCATCCGTTCAGGAAGGGGATCAGTATCAGAAACTGCAGTATGTTCGCCGCGAACACGCCCCAGCCCACCGCCAGTATGCCGTAGCGCCCGGAGAAAACCACCGCCGCCACGATCACGCACAGGTTCAGCGGAAAGCCCGTGAGCTGCGCGGCCACGTACTTGTCCGAGGCGTTCAGCAGGCTCGCCAGGCTGATGGAGGTTATGTTGAACACCAGCGACAAGAGCATGATGCGCACCAGGTCCACCGTCATGGCGGTCTTGCCCGGGTCGAAGCCCACGTAGATCAGCCGCACCAGCGGCCGCGCCAGCAGATAGAACAGCGCCGAGATCACGATGGCCGCCAGCGCGAAGAGGTTGATGGTGTTGGAGGCGAAGTGGTTCGAGTGCCGCAGGCTCTGCTGCTCCCGCTCCTGCACGTACAGCGGTATCAGCGTGGCCGATATGCAGGAATTGAACAGCAAAACCGGCAGATAGAACAGGCTGTACGCCGACACGTAGGCGTCGTTGGCCATGCCCGTGCCGAAGTAGTTCGCCAGTATCATGTCCCGGACGAAGCCCGAAACCTTGCTCAGTATGATGACCACCGTCACCAGCATGGTGGTCCTGAATACCCGTTGACCGCGTGCCACGGCAGTCCCTCCGTTTTGAATCGCTTTGGATTTTACTATATCACATCCGGGTTAAAAACAACAGCGTCCCGCGGACATATGCCTTAATTTTATCCCGCGTTCGGTAATCCGCCCACGAAAAACGCCTGTACACCGTCAAAAGACACATTTAACTCAAGCGTCACACGCATTTGACATCAGCGGTGTACTATAATGAAGTCCATGCGCGGCAAAGTATGCCGCGTTCAAATCATATCCCGAGGGAGAGATCAGTATGAATCGCGTGTATAATTTTGCGCCGGGTCCCTCGATGCTGCCGGAGGCGGCGCTTCGACGGGCGGCGGAGGAAATGCTCAGCTACAACGGCTCCGGCATGTCCGTCATGGAGATGAGCCACCGCTCAAAGGCCTATCAGGACATATTTGACGAGACCGAAGCCACGCTCCGCGCGCTCATGCACATCCCGGACAGCTACTCCGTGCTGTTTTTGCAGGGCGGCGCGACGGGCCAGTTCGCGGCGATCCCGCTGAACCTGCTTTCGGAGGGCGGCAGCGCCGATTACGTGGATTCCGGCAACTTCGCCCACGGCGCGCTCGTCGAGGCGAAGAAGTACGGCGACGTCCGCTGCGTGGCCTCCTCCCGCGAGGAAAACTACATCCGCATCCCGGAGCTGGATCCCGCGACGTTCAACCCGAAGGCGGACTACTTCTACATCACCACCAACAACACCATATTCGGCACCCGCTACCCGGAGCTTCCGCAGACGGGCGACGTGCCGCTGGTGGCGGACATGTCCTCCAATATATTGAGCGAGGTCTACGACATCACCCGCTTCGGCGTGGCCTATGCCGGCGCGCAGAAGAACATCGGTCCCGCCGGGCTGACCATCGTGATCGTCCGAAAGGACCTGCTGGGCCGCGCCCGGACCGCCTGCCCGAAGGTGTTCGACTGGACCGTCATGACCGACAAGGGCTCGATGCTCAACACTCCGCCCACCTTCGCCATCTACATGGCGGGCCTGTGCATGAAGTGGCTTAAGGACCAGGGCGGCGTCGAGGCCATCGAGAAGGTCAACATCGAGAAGGCGAAGCTGCTCTACGACGTGCTGGACGATTCCAAATTCTATCGCGCCGCGGTGCTCCCGAGGTACAGAAGCCGCATGAACGTCACCTTCACCACCCCAAGCCCCGATCAGGACGCCGCCTTCGTCAAGGCCGCCGCCGCCGAGGGAATGGTGAGCCTGAAGGGCCACCGGCTGGTGGGCGGCATCCGCGCCAGCATCTACAACGCCATGCCCGTCGAGGGCGTGAAAAAGCTGGCCGAGTTTATGAAGAAATTCGAGGTTGAGAACAAGTGATGTATAACGTCAAGAAGATCAACGCCATCTCCCCCGTGTATCACGGCATACTCTCCAACGGGGAATACAACGTCACCGCCGACGCGGAGAATCCGGACGCCATATTGGTGCGCTCGGCGAACCTGCACGACATGCCCATCAACGACAACCTGCTGTGCGTGGCCCGGGCCGGCGCGGGCGTGAACAACATCCCGCTGGACAGGATGGCCGAGCACGGCGTGGTGGTGTTCAATTCCCCCGGCGCGAACGCCAACGCCGTCAAGGAGCTGGTGCTGGCGGGCCTGCTGCTGGCCTCCCGCAAGATCTCCGACGGCATCGAGTGGTGCAAGACCCTCGAGGACGGCGAGACCACCGTGGAAAAGCAGGTGGAGGCGGGCAAGAACCGCTTCATCGGCCCGGAGCTCGAGGGCAAGACCCTGGGCGTGGTGGGCCTGGGCGCCATCGGCGTGCTGGTGGCCAACGCGGGCGTGGCGCTGGGCATGAACGTGCTGGGCTACGACCCCTACATCTCCGTGGACCACGCCTGGCATCTGTCCCGGGCGGTCAGCCACGCGCTGTCGCTGGAGGACGTGATCGAGAAAAGCGATTACATCACCCTGCACGTGCCGCTGATGGATTCCAACCGCGACATGATCGACGCCGCGGCGCTCTCCCGCATGAAGAGCTCCGCCGCGCTGTTGAACTTCTCCCGCGGCGGGCTGGTGAACATCCCCGACGTCAAGGCCGCGCTGGACGCCGGCGCCCTGCGGGTGTACGTCACCGACTTCCCCGAGGCCGCGCTCATCGGCCAGCGCAACGCCATACTGACCCCCCACCTGGGCGCGTCCACCCCCGAAAGCGAGGACAACTGCGTGCGCATGGTGGCCCGGCAGGTCAACGACTACATCAAGACCGGCTCCATCGTCAACGCCTGCAACTATCCCAACTGCCCCCTGGGCAAGCCCACCATGCCCCGCGTGGCGGTGCTGCACAAGAACATCCCCAACGTCATCGGCGGCATCACCCAGGTGCTGTCCGAGGAGGGGCTGAACATCGAAAACATGGTCAACCAGTCCCGCGGCGTGTACGCCTATACCGTGCTGGACGTGGCCACCCAGCCCAGCGACGCCCTGATGGAAAAGCTCAAGGCGCTCCCGCCGGTGTACCGGGTGAGGCTGTTGATGCCGTAAATGACCAACGCACTCAAAACCACCGATATCCTCCTCCCCCGCCCGGGCATCGACCTGACGAAGTGGTCCGTGGTGGCCTGCGACCAGTTCACGTCCCAGCCGGAATACTGGCGGGCGGTGGAGGCGCTCGTGGGCGACGCGCCCTCGTCGCTCCGGGTAACGCTGCCGGAGGCGTGGCTCGACGAATCCGCGTCGCGCATCCCCGCCATCCGCGCCGCCATGGACGCCTACCTGCGAAACGGCGTCTGGCAGACGGCGGTGCGCGACGGCTTCATACTCACCGAGCGGACCACGGCCTCCGGCGTCCGGCCCGGCCTGATGGCCTGCCTGGACCTGGACCAGTACGACTTCAACCCCGGCGCGGGGACCCTGATCCGCCCCACCGAGGGCACGGTGCTCAGCCGCGTGCCGCCCAGGGCGCGCATCCGCGCCGGCGCGGCGGTGGAGCTGCCCCACGTGATGATGCTGATCGACGACCCCGGCATGACCGTGATCGAGCCGTTGCGCGCCCGAAGGCGGACCCTGCGTCCCCTGTACGACTTTGAGCTGATGCGGGGCGGCGGGCACCTGCGGGGCTGGGCGGTGGAGGGCGCGGACGTCGACCATGTCCACGCCGCCGTCGACGCGCTCCAGGCGAAGGCGGACGGCCTGCTGTACGCCGTGGGCGACGGCAACCACTCCCTGGCCGCCGCGAAGCAGTGCTGGCTGAACCTTCAAGAGACGCTCTCCCCCGCCGAACGGGAACATCACCCCGCCCGCTACGCCCTGGTGGAGCTCATAAACCTCAACTGCCCGGCGCTTATGTTCGAGCCCATTCACCGGCTGCTGACCGGGGTGGACCCGGGGGCGCTCATCGCGGACTACCGGGCGTACCTCGACGCCAACGGCGCAAACGAGGGCCCGGGCGACGACCTGATCGCCTTCGACATGACCCGCGAATGGCGTTTCCGGTCCACGCCGCATCCCCTCCGGCTGCTGCAGGACTTCCTGGACGCCTACCTTGCCGATCATCCCGGCGCGAAAATCGACTACATCCACGGCGGCGATGCCCTCCGAAAGCTGGTCGACCGCCCGGACGCCATGGGCTTCATGCCCCGCCCCTTCGGCAAGTCCGAGCTGTTCGGCTATATCCGCCGGTGGGGCGTGCTGCCCCGCAAGACCTTCTCCATGGGCGGGGCGAACGAAAAGCGCTACTATCTGGAGGCGCGCAAAATCATACCATGACAAAACGGATGCTCGGATGAGCACCCGTTTTATTCTGCCATAACCTCCTCCACCGCCCCCCGTATCACCAGCGTGGCCTTATCGTCGGCGGGGGTGGGCTCGCGGTTGATGACCACCAGGTTTTTTCCGTGGAAGTAGCCCAGGAAGGAGGCGGCAGGCTCCACGGACAGGGAGGTCCCGGCGACGATCAGCGTGTCGCAATTTGAGATCTCCCGGCACGCGCCCATGCAGGTGTACTTGTCCGGGGCCTCGCCGTAGAGCACCACCCAGGGCTTGATCACGCCGCCGCAGCGATCGCACCGGGGGATGCCCTGCGAGCGGAGTATCTTCTCCATGGGGTAGAAGGCGTTGCAGTCCATGCAGTAGTTTTCATGGACGCTGCCGTGGATCTCGTACACCCGCCGGTTGCCCGCGGCCTTGTGCAGCCCGTCGATGTTCTGGGTGACGATCCCCCTGAGCTTGTCCCGCTTTTCTAATTCATACAGCGCGCGGTGGGCGGCGTTGGGCCTGGCCTCCGGGTGGAGCATGTAGCTTCGGTAGAAGTCGAAAAGCGCCTCCGGGTGCAGGTAGAAGAAGGACTGGCTCAGTATCATCTCCGGCGTCAAATCGCCGAAGCGCCGCCGGTACAGCCCGCCGTCGGAGCGAAAGTCCGGTATGCCGCTGGCGGTGGACACCCCCGCGCCGCCGAAGAACACGATGCGGCGGGAGCGCTCGATGATGGCATGAAGCATATCAAAAACCCCCGTCAGCCATGGACCGGCTGAACATCTCCTCGGTGAAGCCCTTGCGCAGCACGCACAGCCTCAGGAACACCGCCTCGATGTCGTCGGTCATGCCCCGGTTGAGCCAGTCGGTCACGAAGCCGAACACCTCGCACTTGTAGCCCTGCACGATGGCGGCCCTGTCCGCCTCGGAGATCTTGCGCCCGGAGAGGGCGTTGTCGATGAAGTTCACGACCACGTGGTTGCAGATGTCCATCAGGTAGCGCTCGTAGATGTCCCGGTTGGCGGAATTGTAGATGTGCCATATGGCGCGCCGGTGTTCCTTGCAGTGGCGCATGGCGGCCTCCACGCACTCCTCCAGCGAGGAGATGCCCGTCCCCGTGCCCACGATGGCGTCGGCCTCGGATTTCACGATCTCCTCCACCAGCTCCGGGATGTCCGAAAAGTGATAGTAAAACGTATTGCGGTTGATGCCGCAGTCCTCCACGATGTCCTTGACCGAGATCTTGTTCACGGGCCGCTCATCCAGCAGGCGGATGAAGGCGTCCATGATCGTCCTGCGTGTCAGCGATGCCATTTGCGTGCCTCCGCGTAAAGGGTTTGTCTTATCTATTATACGGCGTCAACCCGCACGACGCAAGCCGCTTTTTGCGATATTTACCCGCCCCGGCTTCCTCTTTTCTTAAAACCATCAACAAATCGATAATACTGTCTGGCGCAGATTATTAAATTTGCTCAAAGCGCGTTATACGTTTTCACAAAAAAACGGTTGAAAAATTCACCTTCGTTTGTTATATTGTTAGCGTACCGCGAGAGCGCGGAATAACTCAGAAAGGGAGGATGTAATCATGGCGAAGATGAAGCAGCAGATGTTCCTGCAGTTCAACGAGCAGGAAGTCGAGCTCAGCACCGTTGAGGCCAATGTGAAGAAGGAGTGGAAGGACGCCGGCAAGAAGCTGACCGATATCGAAACTCTGGATATCTATGTGAAGCCTCAGGAGGGCAAGGCGTACTACGTCGTCAATAAGGAGAT
>JAFRFY010000033.1 GCA_017434085.1 Clostridia bacterium | reverse complement strand
CAGCCTGCTCCGCGGCGGCCTGCTCCGCGGCGGCCTGCGCGTCGGGGACAACCTCAGCGGCGGCGGCCTCCGTGGGGGCGCTCTCCGCGGCCTGCGCCTCGGTGCTCACGGACTCCGGCGCATCCATTTCAAGGCCGTTGTCCCCGCCTTCCGCCAGCGCAAAGCTCGTGAACATAGGCGTCATCAGCGCTATGATCAACAGAATTGAAATCCATATCCTGCTCTTACGGTGATTCCTTTTCATAAATCAGATCCTCCGTAATCAAAATAGGTATATCTGATAATATATTCCACATTCGACGCATTTTTCCTGCTTTAAACTTTTGATAATATATGGCAAATATGCGTCAAGATTCCGACGGCTGCCCCGCGGTCCTTTCAGCCGTGGGAGCGCCCGCCGACCACCCGCCGTCCGCGCCGCGCACGATGGCGGTGTCGGTCTTGAGCAGGTCGAACGTCACCAGGTCCATGGGCTTGCCCGCGGCGTCGGACAGCATCACCTGCTCGCCCTCGCTGGACAGCTTGAAGTTGGTGTGCAGGTGGGCGACGTCCTCGGCGCGGTTGAGGCCGGAGCAGTGGATCAGCAGCGTGCCGCCCGAGGGAATGCGCGTGCCGTCCGGTATGCGCCACATGCGGGGCAGCTGCTGGGTGTCGGACAGATACCAGCCGCCGATATCCTGATCGGACCCGGAGGCGTTGCGCAGTATCACGTAATCGTGGCAGACGCCGTTTTCATCCGGGGCGTAGGTGGCGCTGGAGGACATCACCTCGACGATCTGCACCGGGCTGTCGCCGGAGACGCTGGTCATCGCGCGGTAGTTCTCCTCGGTGTTCAGCGCGCCGGGGGTGGCGGCCTCGCTGACCTGCCACTGGTCCTTGCCCACCCTGGCGTAGACCGCGTTTTCCTTGAGCGCGGGAATGTTCACCGTGTCCACGGCCACGTCCGCCTGATTGAACAGCATCAGCACGTCGCCGGACGCGGAGAGCCTGAATGGCGCGTGCAGCTCTCCCCCGGCCTCCTCGCTCAGATGGCTGTCGGCAAACACGATGGCGCACTCCCCGGGCTGCAGCACCATGTCCGGAAAGATGAACACGTTGCCGGCCTTGGCGTTGCGGGCCAGCACGTATCCCTTCATATTAATAGCGCTGTTTGAGACGTTGGCGATCTCCACCCAGTCCGGGCTGTTGCCGTCCCTGTCGGTGATCACGCCGCCGTTGGAGGTCATGATCTCGTTGATGCGCACGGGACCGGCGCTGTGGATCTCGCTGATCATTTGCGTCTTGCGGGGCGAGGCGTCCTGATTTTTGATCAGCACAAACCCGTCAGGCATCCACAGCTGCATGAACACCCCGACCAGCAGTATCAGGGCGCACATGCCCGCCACCGGCCAGAAGCCCTTCGGCAGCAGGTCGCCGCCGGAGGAACCGACCGACGTCGGTCTGTTTCGCATTCCCCTGCCCGATGCGGACACCCCGCGCCGCGCAGGGGCTACCCCCCGTGCCGGAGCTGTCCTTCGCGTCGGCGTAGCGCCCTGTCGGGGCGCGGGCCTCTGGCCCTGTGCCGTGCCGAACCGGGACGCCCCGCCGGGCTGAGGCCGCCTGCCTCTATTGTAATCGCTCAAATCGAGCCCTCCCATCCTGAAGCATGACTGTCACGCGATATCGGTCAGACAGCCTCGCCCTGATAAGAGACCAGCGTCGCGTCGTGCACGCCGGGGATGTTGCGCAGCTTGTTTAAAAGCGCGTCGGGCTTGTCCACGCGCACCTCGTAGGTGGCCTCGATGCCCGCGTTGGAGACGGTCTTGGACTTGAGCTGCTGCATCTTCACGCCGTTGACCAGCTGGTTGGCGGCGCGCTCGGCCTCCTCGCCCATGCGGATGACCAGCAGGTAGGAGTTGACGCCCTTGGACTGTATGTGCACGATCAAGGTCAGCATCAATCCGATGCCCACCACCGCGCAGGCGGTCAGGAAGAACTGGCCCGCGCCCAGCAGTATGCCCATGGTCAGCGCCCAGAACATGTAGGCGGTGTCCAGCGGGTCCTTGACGGCGGTGCGGAAGCGCACGATGGACAGCGCGCCCACCATGCCCATGGAGAGCTGTATGGATTCGCGGATACACATGACCACCGGGCAGGTGATCAGCGTCATCATGATCAACGTCAGCGCGAAGTTATTGGAATACATCACCCCGCGGTAGTTGCGCCGGTAGATCCACGCGATGAATATGCCCGCCAGCAGCGCGAGCACCATCGACAAAAGGATCACCGGGAAGGACGCGGGAGAGATGGTCTGGGAGCTGAATAGATTGGAAAAAACGCCGTTCATGTGTATTCCTCCTAATGCTGTATGTTTGAATGCTGTCGCTATTTAAACAATCCGACCTCGGTCGGTTATTGTCACCCCAGGGGCTCGAACCGGCGGCAGAGGATGTACTTGGACACCGCGCTGCGCTCCGCCTCAATGCCGTGCATCAGCCCCGCCACGTAGTCCGGCAGGTAATTGTTGAACTTGATCTCCAGTATCTCCACGTTCCGGTCGTGGGGACACACCGTGGGCAGCCGGGGATTGAACAGGTCGATGGAATGCAGCCCGCTTCTCAGGTTGAGATCGAAGGTGATGCGCGTGTCCTCCGCCGGGTGCAGGTAGGCCTCCCGGGCGTAGTCCACGATGACCCTCGGCCTCAAAAGCCGCGTGCGCATCTGCACGTACACGTCCTGCAAGAGCTTGTTGCCCGAGCGCTGCAGCCCCGTCGGGTCCCCGTCGATGATCTGCTCGCACAGCCTGCGGGTAATCGGCACCGAAGATTTCTGGATGAGGTCGCCCAGCTTGCGCTTGCGCTCCAGGAAGATCTCCTTATCGGAGTGGTTGTAGATGCGTATGCGGTACTTGTCGCGGTGCATCACGCCCGCCTGCTTTTCGTTGAAGGCGGAGTCGGCCACATCGTCGAAGTACAGCGAGCGGATCACATAGGGCCGCCCGCCCACGCAGTGGCTGTCCAGCGCCAGCACCGGTTTAAGCCGCGCGCGCAGGACCGCCACCTCCGCCGGGTTGATGAAATACTTGAGCTCGTGCCTCGCCGGCAGCCCGTTTCTCTTTTGCTGCATACCCTACCTTCTTTTCGGGAAAATGATTTGCGCCTACGCGGCCTTGATGCTGTCGTAGGTGACGCCCTCCATCGCCATGACGTCGCCGAAGTAATGCTCCATCTCCGATTTGGTCAGGTGCAGGTTCTCCGCGCCCTTCAAAAACTGGAGCATGCGCTTCGGGCGTTCCTTGGTATAGCTGGTCAGCTTCTGCATCGCCGCGCGGTAGTCGGCCTCGGTCTGGCCCCACCGCTCGAACTGGTCCGGCAGTATGGGCTTCATGGTATTGTAGAAGCCCTCGATCACCTTGAGGATGTTCCCCGAGGACAGCGTGGTCGCCATCTGCTCGCCCAGATAGGTCAGGAACCGGTCGCGGAAGGTGTCGTTCTTCATGCAGGCGATGAACAGCGTGTTGTCCGTGCGCTTCATGTTGCCCATGCCGCCGGGCTCCAGCCAGCGCCTGACGGAGTTGGTATCCTCGTGGAAGCCCCAGTCCAGGTCGAACAGCACCCAGCGCCACTTACCGTCCCGCTTGGGATTGCGATAGCGCTTCACGTTGAGGGTGTCGGTGTTGCCGGTATACATCTCCATCGTCATGTACTCGATGTAGTTCTGTATGTCGATGGCCGAATCCAGCACCCGGTAGGCCTCGTCGGTGTTCATGTCGTTGGATTTGACCCACTTGAGCAGCTTCTCCATGGTGGCGTTGCTGCCCTGCATCACGTTGGAGTTGGCCTTGACCAGGTCGAGGTCGTCCTCCTCGCCCTCCCAGCCCTCAAACTGGCAGATGTTGGCGGTGTTGATGCGCTCGCGCAGGTTGTAGTGGCCCCAGTACTTGCCGTCCAGGTACAATACGCCGATCTCGCTCTCCTGGTAGTCCAGGCTGGTGCCCTCCGCCAGGCGCTGCAGCATCATGTCGCGCATGCGGGTCTTGTTGCCGTCCTGGGAGGAGGAGCGCAGCAGGAAGGACTGGTACTCTGTGTAGGGCCTGTGCGTGAACAGCTTCGCGTTGAAGCGGTTGGAGCCGTACTGGCTGCGGGCGATGACCTTGAACGCCTTCTGCTTCTCGGCGCGGCTGTACTGGCCGTGCAGCTTGGTGCCGCACTCCTGGGAGATCAGCGTGCTGCCGTCCGGTGCGAACACCTCGATGTGGGCCTCGCGCTCCCAGTCCATCCAGAAGTTCGCGCCCTTGTTCATCGAGCCGTAGGGATATTCCGCCAGCGCGTTGGGACCCTTGACCATGATGCCGGCCTCGTCGCTGGTGAGGTTGTAGGGATCGGACACCAGCGACATCACGTACACGGTGCCGTCGCCGTTGTTGACGTCGTATAGATAGCTCTGGCTGTCCATGACGGACTCCATATAGCCCTCGCCGTACACCCGCGTGCGCAGTATGGTGGTGCCGGTGATGGTGATGGGCCCGGTGTAGGGCGTGCTGGACTGGGTCGGGTCGGTGCAGTCCAGGGTGTAGTAGGCCCGGCAGTTTGAGGGCACGCTCAGCTCCACCGACAGCGTGTCGCCGGTGTGGTACAGCCCGCCGTAGACGGAGTACACCGGCTGGGGCGCGCGCCCGTAGAACATCTGCCCCGCGTTGGCCGCGCCCGGGGTGGGCTCCGAGAAGTAGCGCACGCCGGTCAGGCTCTCCGGGCGGCCGAAGGCGATGTTCTGGTACTGCATCGGCACGAACAGCCGGTCGAATATCGTGCCGTCCGGCTCGGACAGCGTCACGGAATAGCCGCCGTCCTTCGACAACCTAAAGCTGGTGTACAGCCTGCCGTCCGCCGCGGCGTCGCGCCCGTTGCAGAACACGCCCAGGTAGGCCCCGGGCTGTATCACCGTGCCCGCTGGGAACTGCCACTTGCGCGGGCGCGCCGCGTTATCGGACAGCCCGCAGCCGGACAGGTCCACCGCCTGATTGGAGGCGTTGTAGACCTCGATCCAGTCGTCGGACTTGTTGGAGGACGCCAGTATCTCGGTGATGTAGACGCCCCTGCCGTTTTGCTTCATGATGCCGTCCGCCGCCATATCCGCGCCGGACTGGTCGTTTGGATGGTTCGGTGACGGAGCCTGCGTGCGCGACCAGCCCGTCTCGATCAGGCTGTACGCCTCGTCGGCCCCCAGCGGCGGCACGCGCACCGCGGAGGTGGTGACGCCGTTGGGATCGGTGAGGAAGACCTCCTCCCCGTCCCGGTTCAGCTTGAAATTGCAGTGCAGGTGCTTCGGATCGTCCCGCTTGTCGACGCCGGAGCAGTGCACGGCCAGGCAGCCGCCCGCGGGCAGCGTCACCGCCGGAAAGCGCCAGCGCATCAGCTTGCCGCGGCTGTCGGAGAGCGCCCAACCCTCCAGGTTCACCGGCTGGGCGGTGGTGTTGCGCACCTCGATGTAGTCGGGATGTTCGCCGTTTTCATCGGGAAAGAAGGTCATGTTGCGGCTCATGATCTCGGAGATCTCCACCGCGCCGGGCACCACCTTGAGCTCCCCCTCCCCGTCGGCGGTCACAGCCTCGATCTGATTGGCCTCGCCCGGGGTGGGCAGGCCGCTCACCTGCCACTGGCCGGCGGCGTCCCGGCAGTAGACCTGGTCCCGGGCCAGCGCCGGGGTGGTCACCACGTCGGCGGTGTTGCCCCGCTTGTCCAGCAGGGCCACGGTCGCCCCGGAGGCGGACAGCTTGAACGGCGCGTGGTACTGGCCGTTCACCAGAGACTTTCGCACGTTGTCGCAGTAGACCACCACGCGCTCCCCCGCCCCCAGCGTGCCGCCGGGAAAGGCGAAGGCGTTGGAGGGCTTGGCCTGGCTCACCAGCGCCCAGCCGGTCAGGTCCACGGGGGCGCCCGACACGTTCTCGATCTCGATCCAGTCCGGCATCCCGCCATCGGACAATATAATGGTAGAGCCGTTGGAGGTCATGACCTCGCTTATGCGCAGCGGCGCTTGGGCGCCGTCCGCCGCGCCGGCGGTAAAGGTCGAAATCACGCCGGCGATCAGCGCGATGACGCACACAAGCGCGATAACAGCCGGCACGGGCGCGCCCTGCGCCTGCCGACTGGGTCTTCCTGCGATTTTATTTGAGGTTCCGGGTCCACGATTCGCCACGGCGTTGCCTCCGTACAACAGATGATCTATATCCACACTCTGCGGTGTCGCCCATATCTTACCAATAATATAATACACTCATTTCTTTGCCAAAGTAAGACAAGAATCCGACAACAGCATTATTTTTCATGATTTCTTCACTTTTCTGCGCTTTCCGGCGGGCTTTTTGAGCACATGAGTGGCGATATACCACCCGCCGCCGCCCGCCACGGCCAGCCCCGCGATGATCAGCAGGACGCCCACCAGGCCGCCGCCCCGCTCACTGCTCTGCTGCGCGGGGGCCGTCGGCGCGGACTCAACGGCAGCGCCCGCCGGGGAAGGAGCGTCCTCCCCATCCTCAGTATGGTCCGTATCCCCCTCGATCATACCCGCATCATCCGCCGCCTTCGTGGGTTCGGGCGTGGATTCCGGCGTGGGCGACGGCCTGGGCGTCGGCGTCGGCGCGGTGGCCAGGTACGCCTCCGAGGCGTCCTCCGGGATGTTCTCGAAGAAGTCGTCCTTCGCTGTATCCTCCCCCACGGTGCTCACCTGCAGGCCGAACAGCGCGTTGTCGTACTTGCTCGAATCCTTGACCGAGAAGTACGCGGTCTGGGAGGCGTGCTTCGCCATGCCGTTTTTGGCCACCTGCAGAAGCGACAGCCCCCCGCATTCTGCCCGGGGCGCGGTCCAGTCCATGCGGATCTGGTTTTCCTTGAGCAGGTGGATGTACAGCTTCTTCACCTGCCACGCGCCGTATTGATCATAGGAATCCGGGTAGCGCGCCGGGTCGGCGGCGGCCTCCACGGCGTACTTCATCGCCCGGGCCACGATCTTGTGCTGATTGTGGCCGTACTCGCCGTTCAGGTCCTGGGCAACGATCACCTCGGGCTTGTAGCGGCGGATGCGCTCCACCATTTCCTTCAATATGTTGTCCTTGCCGCCCCAGAGCTTGACGCCCGCCTTGATGCTCTCCACCTTTTCGTCCTTTAAGTTGACGAACTCCGGGTAGTGGCGGCTGCCCATCTCCCACAGGCATTCCAGCGCCTCGCGCCGACGCTCGCGGCCGCAGTTGGCCATGTACACGGTGACCGTGGGCCGGCCGCAGACCACGTCCGAATACGGTATCGTGCCGCCCAGGAAGAGCACCTCGTCGTCCTGATGGGTGGATACCGCCATCAGGTCGGCCTTTTCCACCGGCGGAAGCCAGGTCTGCACGTCGCCGGGCAGTATCCCCTCGGAATACAGCGTGATCCGGCCCACCTGCTGGCCCCCGGCGGTCATCTTGAGCTGCACAATTTTCGCGTCGGGCCGCAGGGTGAACATGGTGCAGATGTTGGGGAAAGTGTCCGCCTGCGTGCGCCTGCGGAGCTCCTTCTGGTCGGCGTCGTATTCGATCAGCTCGAAGCCCTCGGGGTCGAACATCCACTCGATGCGGATCGCGCCCGCGGCCACGTCGTCGGGGATGCGCGCGCCGATCCACGCGCCGGCGCCGCCGTAGCGCCAGCAGCTGCTGACCTTGCCGTCCGTGAGCCTGCCGCGGTCCCCTTCGGACACCCTGATCTTACACTTTTTGGTGATGTCCTCGGCCCGGACGGCGGTGTTCACCGCGTCCCCCTGGGCCTCCGCCCAGATTTCCTGGGTCTGCGCCGATTCCTGGGCCTGCGCCCAGTCCATAAGCTCCGCGCGGCCCGCGCCCATCAGCAGAATTCCCGCGCACACCGCCAGAGATATCCGCCAGCGCTTCATCGCTCCATTGCCTCCTGTATCTCCAAAAGCTCCAGCACCACGGCGTTCTGCACCTCCAGGCCCCTGCCCGTCAGGCGCAGCCGACCGTCCTTTATCTCGATATATCCCGCCCCGGCCAGCCGTTTCAGCGCCGCGCACTCTTTAGAGGCGAAGGGCCGTCCGAAGCGATTCTCCCACGCCGTGAGGTCGATGCCCCGCGTCGTGCGGGTGTTGAGCATCACCGTCTCCTCGATGACGTCCCACCGTGTAAGCCGCTGCACGTCCGCCATGCGCTCCCCGGCCAGGTAGTCGTCCAGCGCGTCAGGATTGGAAAACCGGCAGTCGTCCAGCATGGAGTGCGCCGCGCACCCCAGCCCCAGGTAATCCCCCCGATACCAGTAGGCCAGATTGTGACGGGATTCCGACTTTGGTTTGGCGTAGTTTGAAATCTCATACCGACCGTAGTCTGATTTTGATAACGATGCCACCGCCGCCCGCTGCATGGTGATGACGGCATCGTCGTCCGGCACTGTGACCTCGCCCCGCGCGACTCGCTCATGAAGCGGCGTGCCCGGCTCCAGGATCAGGCTGTACGCCGAGATATGGGGCACGCCCAGCGCCACGGCCCTGTGAAGCGTATCCATCCACTGCGCCATGCCCTGCCCCGGCAGGCCGTACATCAGGTCTAGGTTGATGTTGAAAAAGCCCGCGTCCCGGGCCATTTCGACCGCCTCGACGGTCTGCGCCGCGGTGTGGATGCGCCCCAGCGCGCGAAGCAACCCATCGTCAAAGCTCTGCGCCCCCATCGACAGCCGGTTCACGCCGGCGGTGCGATAGGTCCTCAGCTTCTCCGGCGTCAGCGTGCCCGGGTTGCCCTCTATCGTGATCTCCGCGTCCGCGTCAAACGGCGCGATCCGCCGGCATAGCTCCAGCGCCTCGGCGATCAGCTCCGCGGGGACCAGCGTGGGCGTGCCCCCGCCGACGAACACCGATTGAACATGAAACCGCTCCTTTAACAGACCGAAGTCTGTAATTCCAGACCAAAGTCTTATTTCCGTCACGAGCGCGTCAAAGTATCGCCGCCATTCCCCTTCCCGGCCGCTCCAGGAGGCGAAATCACAGTAGGCGCACTTGCGCGCGCAGAACGGAACGTGGATGTATACAGCGAGGGGCTTCATCAGTCCATCTTGAGAACCGCCATGAACGCCTCGGACGGCACGGCCACGCTGCCCACCTGGCGCATGCGCTTCTTGCCCTCCTTCTGCTTTTCAAGCAGCTTCTTCTTTCGGGTGATGTCGCCGCCGGAGCACTTGGCCAGCACGTCCTTGCGCAGCGCCTTGACGGTCTCCCGGGCGATGACCTTGCCGCCGATGGCCGCCTGGATCGGTATCTCGAACAGCTGCCGCGGTATGGCCTCCTTGAGCTTTTCGGCGATGGAGCGCCCCCGGGGATAGGCCCGGTCCCGGTGCACGATGATGGACAGCGCGTCGCACTGCTCGCCGTTTAACAGCATATCCAGCTTCACCAGGTCGCTTCGGACGTAGCCCTTCAATTCGTAGTCGAAGGAGGCGTAGCCCCGGGTGCGGGACTTCAACTGGTCGAAGAAGTCGTAAATGACCTCGTTCAGGGGCAGGTCGTAGTTCAGGAGCACGCGCCCGCCCTCGATGTACTTCATATCCTTGAAGGTGCCGCGCTTGTCCTGGCACAGCTCCATGATGGCCCCCACGTACTCCTGCGGAGTGATCACCTGGGCGTCCACGCAGGGCTCCTCCATCCAGTCGATCTCCTGCACCGGCGGCAGGTTGGTGGGGTTGTCGATCATCAGCGTGGTCCCGTCGGTCTTGACCACTTTGTAGACCACGCTGGGGGCGGTGGTGACCAGATCCAGGTCGAACTCCCGCTCCAGCCGCTGCTGTATGATCTCCATGTGCAGAAGCCCCAGGAAGCCGCAGCGGAAGCCATAGCCCAGCGCCACGGAAGTCTCCGGCTCGTAGGAGAGCGCCGCGTCGTTGAGCCGCAGCTTCTCCAGCGCGTCGCGCAGGGTCTCGTAGTCCGCGCCGTCGGCGGGATAGATGCCGCAGTACACCATGGGCAAAACCGGCTTGTAGCCCGGCAGCGGTTCCTTGGCGGGATTGTTGGCCAGGGTGATGGTGTCGCCCACGTGGATGTCGGCGATGTCCTTGATGGAGGCGGCGATATACCCCACCTCCCCGGCGCACAGCTCGTCCTTGGGGCTGTAGCCGAGGGGCAGGTAGGCGCCTACCTCGGTCACGTCAAACTCGCACTTGCCCGCCATCATGCGGATGCGGTCGCCCACCTTCACCCGCCCGGCCTTGAGCCGCACGGAGGATATGGCCCCGCGATAGTTGTCATAATAGGAATCGAATATCAGTGCCTGCAGCGGGGCGTCCACATCGTCGGTGGGCGCGGGCACCCGCTCAACAACGGCCTCCAGCACGTCGTCGATGCCCAGGCCCTGCTTGGCCGACACCAGCGGGCAGCCCTCGCAGTCGATGCCGATCTCGTCCTCGATCTCGCCCTTCACCACCTCGGGCTGCGCCGAGGGCAGGTCGATCTTGTTGATCACCGGCAGTATCTCCAGGTCGTGCTCCAGCGCCATGTAGACGTTGGCCAGCGTCTGCGCCTCGATGCCCTGGCTGGCGTCCACCACCAGTATCGCCCCCTCGCAGGCGGCCAGCGCCCGGGAGACCTCGTAGGTAAAGTCCACGTGGCCGGGGGTGTCGATCAGGTTGAGCTCGTACTCCACCCCGTCCTTCGCGGTATAGGGCATGCGCACCGCCTTGGACTTGATGGTGATGCCGCGTTCGCGCTCCAGCTCCATGGAGTCCAGCACCTGGTCGGTCATGTCGCGCAGCTTCATCACGCCCGTTCGCTCGAGGATGCGGTCCGCCAGCGTGGACTTGCCGTGGTCGATGTGGGCGATGATGCAAAAGTTGCGGATTCGGCTCTGATCGTAATTCAAAACGCAAACGCCTCCATGACAGAATTATCTAATTTTATAATACGCCATTCCTGTTAATTAATCAAGCATGCGCCATCGCTTATGCTTGACATATCGGGGCGAAACGCTATAAAATAGTATAGGATTACCGGCATGAAGGAGCGCTTTGAGCCTATGACACGCCATACCCGCCCAACCACAGGCATCCTCTGGATCATCTGCGCCCTGGCGCTGGTGCTCTTCGGCATGCCCGCGCATGGCGAGGGCCCCCGGGGCGTGGACATACTGGACATCAACTTCTCCCTCAACCCCGGCGAGCTGGTGGCCCCCGGCAGCACCACCATGACCTTCATCATCTCAAACCGGAGCCACTACGACGTGCGCAACGTGTACCTGTCCTCGGCGGACGGGCTGCTGTCCGAGCCCATCGGCCAGATCGGCGCGGGCGAGACCCAGACGCTCACCCGCCCCCACGAGGTCACCCAGGAGGAGCTGGACGACGGCTACGTCCGCTACGTCGTCACCCACGACGCGGTGACGCCCGGCGGCGACAAGGTGACCCACGAGCTGGCCGTGCCGGTGGTGAAGAGCGACCCCCGGCCCGAGGTGGACTTCACCCGGCAGCTGTCGTCCCGCTACGTGGCCCCCGGCGGGCTGTTGACCCTCACTTACCGGGTGACAAACTTCGGCAACGTGCCGGTTACGGCGGTGTACGTGCGCGACGAGCTGGGCGATTTCACCGGCAAGCTGGAGAAGCTGGACGTGGGCGCCTCCCGCACGTTCATCAGCCGCGTGACCGTGAACACCGGCGCGCAGTCCGAGGCCAGCCTGGAGTACAAGGTTCCCTCGGGCGACACCGTCACCCGGCGGCTGGACAACGCGGTGATCCACATGTCCTCCAGCGCGCTGGACGTGGAGTTCTCCGTGGGACGCTCGGTGTTCGACCCGGACAGGGCCGACGCGGTGCTGATCCTGACCAACGCCGGTAATGACGACTACCACGATATCACCGTGCTGGACGATGTGTACGGCGGCGTGATCGCCGATTCCATCACGCTGCCCAGCGGCGCGCAGCCCATGGAGGTGGCCTTCACCTACCCCGTGCGCGGCGAGGGCGAATACCGCTGGCGGGTCACCGGCGTCAGCCAGGCGGGCGAGGCGCTGGACACCGTCACCGACACGCTGACGCTGCACGACGAGCTGCTGTCCCGGGAGATCGACATCCAGATGAACGTCTCCGCGCTGACCCCCAGGATCAACCGCCCGGGCCGGGTGACCTTCGACGTGGCGCTGGCCAACCGTGGCACCGTCACCGCCCGCAGCCTGCGGTTCTACGAGGTCAGCCGGGGCGACGTGCGCAGGCTGGCGGTGCTGCCCACCGGCGAGCCCTCCCGGTTTACCGTGGACTACGACGTGCGGGAGGACAGCACCTTCATATTCTGCCTCGATTACACCGACGCCGACGGCCGGGCGCGCACCATCTCCTCGGAGCCCATCGAGGTGGTCATCTCCCCCGCCGGGCTCACCCCGGAGCAGCCGGTCGGCGATACGATGAAACTGGAGGGCGGGTCGGTCAAGCTGAACACCTCCTCCACGTTCACCATACTGCTGGCCGTGGCCTCGGCGGCGCTGGTGTCCATGTTCACCATACTGCTGGTCACCGCGCTGCGCGCCCGGCAGGACCGACGCCGCCGCGCCGCCGCGCAGAAGAAGAAGGCCCGTGCTGCAAAGAAAAAAACATAGACGGAGGCAACATGTTTCAGGGCTTTACGGATGCGACCTTTGAATTCTTCATGGCCATCCAGTTCAACAACAACACCGAGTTCTTTCACGACAACCACGACTGGTACCTGCGCGCCGTGCGCCGGCCCTGTCTGGAGCTGGCCGCCGCGCTCAACGGTGTGATGTCGGAAATCGACGACGAAATGGAGCTGCGGCCCGACCGCATGGTGTCCCGCATCAACCGGGACCTGCGGTATTCCCGGGACAAATCCCCCTACCGGGACTACATGTGGCTCAAGATGCGCCGCCCGGAGGACGCCGACAGCCGCGACCGCGCGAACCTGGGCTTCTACTTCGACATCGGCGCGCGGGAATCCGGCTTCGGCATGGGCTTCTACGAGCCGAGCAAGCCCCACATGAACGGCCTGCGCCGGCGTCTGCTCACCGAGCCGGAGACCTTCCTCGAGCTCTGGCGGCCCCTGCGGGCCGACTACGCGCTGCACATCGACGCCTTCAAGCGCATGAAGCGGCCCGAGGGCCTGCACCCGGCGCTGGACGTCTGGTATCCCGTCCGCAGCTTCTGGTTCTCCCATGACATCCGGGACTTCACCCTGCTGAAATCTCCCGCCCTGGTGGACCTGCTCGCCGACGGCTACCGGCAGCTCGCCCCCATGTACCGCTACCTGCGGGACATCCCCTCCGAATCGGACGAGGACCTCACGAAGATCCTGCGCGACAGGACGACGACCCGACAGAAAGGATAATGTATGGATACCGACAGCACAAGATGGCTGAAGCTCAGGAGCGGTTCGGACATACGGACCCGCGCGGAGGCGCTGACCGACGAAATCTGCGAGCGCATCGGTTACGCCTTCGCCTGCATGCTGGCCGAGCGCCTCAAGACCACCCCGGACCGGCTGCTGATCGCCGTGGGCCGTGACGCGCGTGAATCCGGCCAGCGCATCAAGGCGGCGCTGGTGCGGGGCATCACCGCGGCGGACAGCGACGTGATCGACGCCGGGCAGTGCGCCGTGGGCGCGCTGTTCTCCCGGATCGCCCGGCCGGAAAAGGACCACCCCGCCCACGGCGCGGTGATGGTCACCGGCGGCGACACCCCCGTGACGCTCAACGGCTTCAAGTTCCTCACCGTCAAGGGCGGGCTCACGGAGGCGGACGTGGCGCTGATGCTGCGCATGGCCGCGGCCTCCGAGGTGCCCGAGCGGCTGGTGACGAAAAAGGACCTCATGCTCGACTACCGGGCATTTCTGCTTGGCGAGGCCGCCCGGCTGCTCGAGGACGACGCCCTCAAGCCCCTGCTGGGGCTGTACGTGGCGGTGGACGACGCCTCCATCGGCGGCAGCTTCTTCGCCTCCCTGCTGGAGGAGCTGGGCGCGGACATCGAGCGCGTGCCCGACGAGCGCATGGAGGCCGAGGTGCCCCGGCTGGGCGCCGACATGGGCCTGTCCTTCGACGAGGACTGCGTGCGCGCCTGGGTGTACGACCCCCGCGGCCGCCTGATCGACGGCAACCGTCTGATCGCGCTGGTGGCAGCCGTGCTGCTGGAGCAGAAGCCGGGGCTGACCTTCGTCACCGACAGCGTGACCTCCACCGGCCTGTCCGCCTTCATCGCCGAGTGGGGCGGCACCCACTACCGCTTCAAGCGCGGCTACCGCAACGTCATCAACGAGGCCGTCCGTTTAAACGCCGAGGGCATCGACTGCCCCATCGCCATCGAGACCACCGGCCACGCCGCCTTCCGGGACAACGCCTTCCTGGACGACGGCATCTACCTGGCCCTGCGGGTCGCCTGCGAGGCGCTGGACTGCAAGCGCGAGGGCAAGACGGTGTTCGACCCCCTCTCGGACTTGAGCGAGCCCGTGGAGGCCCGGACCCTGCGCCTCAACATACTGGACGAGGAGGACCCCGCCGCCTCCAGCCAGGAGGTGGTGGAGATCATACTCTCCCACACCCTCGAAAACCCCGAGTGGCAGATGGCTTCCGACAGCCGCGAGGGCGTGCGCATCACCTTCAACCTGGACGGCGGCGTGAACAACGCCTGGTTCCAGCTGCGCATGTCCGTGCACGACCCCATCATGGCCCTGGCCGCCGAGAGCGACGTGCCCGGCGGCGTGAAGCGTGTGCTCACCGCGCTCTACGGGCTCATCAGGGATACCGAGCTATTGGACCTCGCGCCGCTGAAAAAGGCGATTTCCGAATAAGCGTGAAAACCAGTAGGCACGCGCGCCAAATGCGTGCTATAATAATATCCGACCAATCAACGATAGGAGATGTTTACCGATGAACAATGAACGCATGGTCGTCAACGCGATCCGCATCCTGACCGCCGAGGGCGTGCAGAAGGCCAAGTCCGGCCACCCGGGCATGCCCATGGGCGCGGCCCCCGCCGCCTTCGCCATCTGGGGCAAGCAGATGAAGCACAATCCCGCCGATCCCAAGTGGATCAACCGGGACCGCTTCGTGCTGTCCTCCGGCCACGGCTCCATGCTGATCTACTGCCTGCTGCACCTGTTCGGCTACGGCCTGAAGATCGAGGATCTGCAGCAGTTCCGGCAGTTCGGCTCCCTGACCCCCGGCCATCCCGAGTACGGCCACACCGCGGGCGTCGAGACCACCACCGGCCCCCTGGGGCAGGGCATCGCCAACGCGGTGGGCATGGCCATGGCCGAGAAGCACCTGGCCGCCAAGTTCAACCGCGAGGGCTTCAACGTCATCGACCACTACACCTACTGCATACTGGGCGACGGCTGCATGATGGAGGGCATCTCCCACGAGGCCTGCTCCCTGGCCGGCACGCTCAGGCTCAACAAGCTGATCGCCGTGTACGACGACAACGAGATCTCCATCGAGGGCTCCACCGACCTGGCCTTCCGCGAGGACGTGCCCGCCCGCTTCCGCGCCTACGGCTGGAACGTGATCGACGTCAAGGACGGCAACTGCTGGAAGCAGGTGGACGCCGCGCTGAGGATCGCCAAGCGGTCCGACAGGCCCACGCTGGTGGTCACCCACACCGCCATCGGCTACGGCTCCCCCAAGGCCGGCATGAGCTCCGCCCACGGCGAACCCCTCGGCGAGGAGAACATCGCCCTCACCAAGAAGAACCTGGGCTGGCCCTGCACGGAGCCCTTCGCCGTGCCGCAGGAGGTCTACGACGAGACCGCCCTCACCCGCGAGGCCGGCGCAAAGGCCGAGGCCGAATGGGATCAGCTGATGGCCGAATACGCCAAGGCCTACCCCGAGCTGAAGGCCGAGTTCGACCGGTGGTTCTCCGATCAGCTGCCGGTGGACCTTTTAAAGGATGCCGAGCTGTTCGCCTTCGAGGGCAAGTGCGCCACCCGCAACTCCAGCGGCGTCACGCTGAACCGGCTGGCCGAGCGCATCCCGAACCTGTTCGGCGGCTCCGCCGACCTGGCCCCCTCCAACAAGACCAACATGAAGGGCAAGGGCGACTTCTCCGACGAGACGCCGGAAGGCCAGAACATACACTTCGGCGTGCGCGAGCACGCCATGGCCGCCATCTGCAACGGCATCAAGCTGCACGGCGGCCTGCGCCCCTACTGCGCCACCTTCTTCGTGTTCTCCGATTACATGAAGAACGCCATGCGCATGAGCGCCATCATGGGGCTGGGCATCCCCTACGTGCTCACCCACGACTCCATAGGCGTCGGCGAGGACGGCCCCACCCATCAGCCCATCGAGCAGCTGGCCGGCCTGCGCGCCGTGCCGGGCCTGGTGGTGTTCCGCCCCGCGGACAGCAAGGAGGTCGCCGCCGGCTGGATCGCCGCCATGACCGAGAAGCGCCCCGTGGCGCTGGTGCTGACCCGCCAGGACCTGCCCCTCTACGAGAAGAGCGGCCCGGACGCGCTCAGGGGCGGCTACGTGATCTCCGATTGCGACAAGCCCACCCCCGACGTGCTGCTGATGGCCTCCGGCTCCGAGGTGGAGCCCTGCGTCGAGGCGCAGAAGCTGCTCAAGGCCGAGGGCATCGCCGCGCGGGTGATCTCCGTGCCCAGCTTCGAGCTGTTCGACGCCCAGCCGGACGAGTATAAGGAATCCGTCATGCCCAAAGCCGTCCGCGCCCGCGTGGCCGTGGAGGCTGCCGCCACCTTCGGCTGGCACAAGTACGTCGGCCTGGACGGCGCGGTCATCGGCCTGGACCACTTCGGCGCCTCCGCGCCCTACAAGCTCCTGTTCAAGGAGTACGGCTTCACCGCCGAAAACGTCGCCGCGACTGCGAAGAAGGTCCTCGGCTGACCGCTGACTCTGGGGAATGGCTCCGCGGTCGATCCCCCACTTTTGGACGATTCCCATTAAACACGGGCGAGCCGATCATCCGGCCCGCCCGTGTTTTTTTATACCCTCTTCTCAGATTATGATCACTCCGCCTGCTCAAACAGCGCCGCGAGCATCTCCGGCGTGACGGAGCCGACCTTATTGTACACGACCTCGCCCCTTCGGTTGAGCACGACGGTCTGGGGAAAGGTGCCGGTGTTGCCGACGATCTCCGCCACGGTGTCGTCATCGTCGTCGGTGGCGAAGGGCATGGCGTAGCCCTTGTCGGCCAGGTACTCCGCGGGGTCGTCCAGCACCATCGAGGAGTGGACCACCAGCATGGCGACGTCGCCCTCGTGCGCCTTGTACAGGTCGCTGAAATAGGGCAGCTCATGCTTGCAGGGCGTGCAGGAGGTCGCCCACAGGTTGATGAACGTCACCTTGCCCCGCTGCTCCGCCAGGCGGAATGTGCTCCCATCATAACAGGGAAGGGTGAAGTCCGGCAGCCGCTCACCGACCTCCCTGCCCTCTGGCGCGTCGCTCTCCCAGCTGACGGCAGGCGCTTCCGTCCCGACGGGCTCGGCGGTAGCCCCAATCTCAGCCGTTTGGACCGTATCATCCCCGGGCATGGGCTCCTTCTTCACGGCGGGGTCCAGCACGTTGAACCACAAAAGCGCGAAGCACAGCCCCGCCAGCGCGATGCCCCAGAGGACGCGCCCCATGTTCGCGCGCTTCTCCGGCCCCTTCAATGACCATTTGCCCGCCTTCACGGCAATGGCCCCCTGATTGCACATATCCACGCACTTCCCGCACTGTATGCACTCATGATCGCCCACGCGGCGCACGTCCATCGGACAGCCGCGCACGCACGCGCCGCAGCCGTTGCAGCGCGCCGCGTCCACCTTCACGCCGATGACGTTGAAGCGGTTGAACAGTCCGTAGATCGCGCCCAGCGGGCAGATGAAGCGGCAGAAAGCCCGGTAGCAAAAGGCGCACGCCAGGGCGATCACCAGCATGATCACGAACTTGCGGGTAAACAGTATCCCCAGCATGCTGAAATACCCCGTATTGGCCGGCATGGTGTTGGCCAGCAGCCCCATCGCGCCCTCCGAGGTGCCCGCGGGGCAGATGTATTTGCAGAAGCCGGGCAGAGGCAGGTCGTAGCACAGGCCGTACCACAGCGGCAGGGCGATTGCGAACACCGCCAGTATCGCGTATTTGAGCCATGTCATCGCCCGGGTGACGCGCCCCTTCCTGAGCTTCGGCGTGGGTATTTTATGGATAAGCTCCTGTATCAGCCCCATCGGGCACAGCCAGCCGCAGACGGTGCGGCCCAGCACGACGCCAAAGAGCAGCAATATGCCCAGCACATACCAGCCCGCGCTGTGCCCCGTGGAGGCCAGCGCGTTCTGCATAGCGCCCAGCGGGCACGCCCCCGCCGCGCCGGGGCAGGAGTAGCAGTTCAGGCCCGGCACGCAGGCGTATTTTGCCGCGCCCTGATAGATCTGCCCGCTGATGAAACCCTTCACGTGCGCGTTGTGCAAAAGGGCCGAATACAGCTGGATCAGCCGTCTCGTGGTGGGCCTGTGCGACTGCCACCACGTTTGCTTCACATTATCCAAGGCCAACACACTCCGTACAGATATTGATCGCTTTGTAGAGCACGTCGCGGGCGCTGCCGTTGAAGGCCCCGACGATGATCAATACGATGGCCGCGACGATCAGCAGTATTTGAATCGCGCCGACATTGCCCCCGCGCGGTGCCTGCGCCTTTTCGGGCACGAGGCCTGCTTCCCTCTCCGCCCCGATGCGCGCCTGCGCCGCCTCGGTCTCCTCAAGGACGTATCTTTCCCGCAGCGCGGAGGTCACCGCCAACGCGCCGATCCCCGCGGCGGTCCAGGGGAGGAACACCCTGATCAGGTTAAGGAACATCCCCTCCAGATCCTTCAAGGGAAAGTGCGCGGGATCGGCCATGTAGATCGCCAGCGGGACCATGCACGCGGCGCACGCGCCCCGGCCGATCCATAGAAGCCGATCCTGCTTCCTCCGCGCCGCGCGCATGGCGTCCGAGGGCTCAACCACGCGGGCGACGGTCAGGTCCCGGACAATCTCCGGATCCCTGGCGGGCTTCTCCGCGCCCTCGTCCCGCGCGCCAAGCACTAGCCCCGCGATCATCAGCCCGATGGCAATAAAGCACACCGGCGCGATGGGCGCGAACCGCTCCGCCGCGATCTCGCGGGTGTAGATGGGCTCCAGCGGGTGCTCCGCCTTGCGCGCCGCGCCCTCGCGGTAGATCGACACCGCCGAGACGGACAGCATCGTCACCAGCAGCACGCACAGCGCCGCCTGGATGATCAGATAGACCTTTGTTCTCGTCATACACAACACCTCGACACTGTTCCGCTTTGCCCGCGTCGATAAATATGGATGCACGCTTGAAGGGGATGTCAACCACTCCGCCAAAGCAATAACGCCGGCATCGCGCCCTTCTTTGATCCCAGAATACCACATGAAAACAGATATTGCAAGGCCAATCCCAACGGCCCTTGCGCCAGAGGCCCCGGCGCGCATGTCCTTGACGGGAACACGGCTTTTACAGCCCCGATTTTCCCCGCGCTATACTATGACCATCACAGCGAGGACAGCCAAGGCAGAAAGGGGGCGAACATCAGGAAAGCATCTGACGCGCAAACTTTCACGACCGACATCATCAGGAGGAACACATCGTCGCTTTGACCGTCGCATCGCCCGTAAAAAGACAGGAATCTGTTGATAGACAAAAAAGGAGGAGTATCCATGAAGAAACTTATTTCCCTGCTTCTGGCGGCTCTGATGCTCATCGTCGCCGTCCCCACGCTCGCGGAGGAGCTGCCCGCTGAGGAGATCGTCTCCGTCGAGGAAATCATCCCCGTCGAGGCCGTACAGCCCGAGACTGAACCCGAGGTCGTCGCGCTCTCCGAGGCGCCCGAGCCCGAAGCGGCGCCTGCCGTCGAACCCGAAGCGGCGCCTGCCATCGAGCCCGAAGCGGCGCCCGAGGCTGAGGAGGCGGCCTCCGACGCCGACGCCGAGCCAGAACAGGCAGAGGCCGCGGACGAAGCGGAATTCGTCGACGATATCATCGCGTGCGAGGCGCTGGATGAATCCGTCGCGGAGGAGGCCGTCCTCGATCTCGATGAGATCGCGGCGGAAGGGCTGTCCATAGAGGGGGATTCGGAGGATGCCGCGGGGGATGACCCGCTGCTGTTCGCCGCGATGGAGGGCAGCCTCACCGGCGAGGGCATCGATCCCGTCTTCTGGAGCTACCTCATCGGGGAATTCGACGCGGACGGCGACGGCGCGCTGTCCCAGGCGGAGATCGATTCGGTCACGACGATCACCCTGAGCGAATACGACGAGGCGACCGAGCAGTACGTCGGCTTCGGCGTCGCCGACCTGACGGGCATCGAGCGGTTCAGAAACCTGAACTACCTGAGCCTCGAAAACAACGCGGTGACCCAGCTCAACGTGAGCGGGAATACGAACCTCATCAACCTGCAGTGCGACGGCAACCCGCTTGAAACGCTGACGCTGGGCACCTTGCCGAAGCTTTCCTACCTCAGCTGCAATCATGCCAACCTGACCGCGCTGGACATGTCCGGCTGCACCAGGCTGAGCGCGCTGGATTGCAACGACAACCGGCTGAGCGCGCTCAACGTCTCAAGAAATACCGAGCTTGAGTTCCTCTGCAGCGACGGCAACCAGCTGACCGCGCTGAATGTTAAGAACAACGGCGCGCTGTATAAGCTGACCTGCTCGAACAACCTGCTCACCACGCTCGATATCAGCGGCCTGAGCGAGCTCCAGCACGTCAGCTGCCGCGGCAACCAGCTCACGTCGTTGAAGGCCGACAACTGCGAGTGGATGTACACGATCGACTGCCGCGGCAATCAGCTGACATTGGAGGACTATTTTATCGACAAAGACTCCCCCCACGGGTACAGCGTCGACGTGATGAATGGTACCGCCATGGAACCCGATGAGAACGGCAATACACTGATCTCCTTGAGCAGTACGGCGATGCAGAAGGGAGTCCCCGTGCTCACCCTGCAGATCCTGGTCAACGAGGACGGTACGGTCCTCACCGGCAAGGGCTGGAATCTGACGGCGACGGACCTCCGGCTCCAGCCCGAACCGGATTACAGCCCCATCGAGCATAACTATACCGGCTTCTACTACATCGACAAATGCTGGAAGAGATTTGAACTCATGCGTGTCCACATAACCCCGGAGGGTTCTTTCAGCGCGGTATTCTCCACCTTCCGCATTGGCAACCCCGATAACCGCCGCTATGGCGAGTACGAGGTGCACGGAAAGGTCGTGCCCGACGCGGACGGCAATTTCGCGGCGACAATGTACTCCACTGAGGACGGATGGCTCTTTAATCCGGGCAGAGAGCGCCGTATCGACCGCTTCAACCTCGTGTTCAGCGCTGACGGCACGCAGGTGAGGTCCGCCCGGGACGACCTCGCCTTCGGCATCGCTACGGACGCCAGCCCGAACTTCCCGTATGGCGACATCGTCAAGACCTATAAAGGCTGGTATTACATCAACACCGGCGACTTGGGCGCGGACAACAACCACGGCCTCATCACTGTTTCCCGTTTCCCTCATATGATTTCTGAATCACGCTCCAGTAGGTCTGAATCGGATCATACGCAAACATGCACAGCCACAGTAATGCCTCGAAAGGTTCTGCGGGATAGAGCTCCATCATGCCGCAGCGCTTGAGGATTTTGTCGATATCTTCTGTAAACTGCTTCCTCTGTGCATAAAGCTCGATCGACAGGCTTTATAAAGCGGATGTCACAACCCGGAGCCGCCGCGCCGCGGATCCTTTTCTTTCCACCATTATAACATTCCCCCAAATATCTGTCAATGCGGCGCCCCGTGGGTTTTAAAACGCGGGCTGCTGTCGGGCACAGCCATGTTTCAATGCGTTCGGATTGAGATCGGTGTTATTGCTCTTCTTTCCCGAACAGGAGCCCCGCGATACCGCCGATCGCATTTGCGGGATCTGCTCAATTCCCTTGTCGGTCAATTCAAGCATGGCGATCCGCCTCATATACAGGTTATACTATCGTCTGTTTCGCGCGGTTCAGCTTCGTCACGTAGAACGCGAAGCAGGCGACGGCGAAGACTATGCCCACCGGGTAGCCGACGCCCGCGCCCAGCTTGAAGCCCTCTTTTGCCATGAGGATGTAGGTCATGGAGACGGCGGACATGAACGTGGCGGGCAGGGCGGTGACGAGGCTCATCGTCTTGTTGGTATGCGTTTTCAGCAGGTACGCCGTGGCCACCCACAGGGAGATCATCGCAAGGGTCTGGTTACTCCAGGAGAAGTAGCGCCACAGCACGTTGAAGTCCAGCTGGGTGAGCACCGCGGCGACGGCCAGCAGCGGGATCGTCACCACCAGGCGGTTTTTGATGGGCTTTTGATTTAGGTGGAACATCTCCGAGAGGATCAGCCGCGCGCTGCGGAAGGCCGTGTCGCCGGAGGTGATGGGGCAGGCGATCACGCCAATGATGGCCAGTATGCCGCCCACCATGCCCAGCATGCCGGTGGAGATGTCATAGACCACGCCGGACTGGCCTAAATTGGTCAGCGCCTCATTGAGGCCGCCGGTCGCGCCGTAGAAGGCCACGCCGCCCGCCGCCCACACGAGGGCGATCACAGACTCGGACAGCATCGCGCCGTAGAACACCTTCCTGCCGACCTTTTCGGAGGTGATGCACTTGGAGATCATCGGCGACTGCGTGGCGTGGAAGCCCGATATCGCGCCGCAGGCCACGGTCACGAACATGTACGGCCACACGGGCAGGCCCTGCGGATGCAGGTTTTGTAGCGTCAGCTCCGGCACATGATAGCCGCCGAAGACCGTGCCGCCCAGTATGCCCACCGCCATCACGATCAGCACCGTGCCGAACACCGGGTACAGCTTGCCGATGACCTTGTCGATGGGCAAGAGCGTCGCCAGCACGTAGTAGAGCAGTATCACGATCACCCACAGCATGGTGTCGTTCTCCATGGGTGTCAGCCGCGCGATCAGCGCCGCGGGGCTGTTGACGAACACCGTGCCTGTGAGCAACAGGAGCAGCACCGAGAACAGGCGCATGCCCCAGCGCGCGCCCTCGCCCAGGTAGATGCCCGAGAGCTCCGCGAT
>JAFRFY010000003.1 GCA_017434085.1 Clostridia bacterium | reverse complement strand
GGGCGGCGGCATGGAGGAATAGGCGGGGCGATAGGTCGCGGAAGCGCGAAAAGGGGCAGCCGCAAAACGCATGCGTTTTGCGGCTGCCCCTTTTCGCGCTTCCGCGACCTATCGCCCCGCCTATTCCTCCATGCCGCCGCCCATGGTGGCGGACTTTTCGCCGTTGTAATCCAGCTCGTCGGCGCTGTGCTCGCCCTCGACGCTCTTGCCGATATCGGAGAAGCTGAACGCATCCTCCGGCGCTTCGGTGGGGGCCGGGGCGTCGCCGTCCGCGGGGGCATCGGCCTCGTCGGGTTCGGCGTCGGGATCGGGCAGCTGGGTCACCAGGCTGACGGTGAACCGGGCCTCCGCGCCGCTGGCGGCCCGGGCGGTGATGACCGCGGTGCCGTAGCCGCCGGTCATGGTCACCAGGCCGTTTTCATCCACGTTGGCCACCAGGTCGTTGCTGGTGGACCAGGTGACGGTGGGATCGTCCGGGTCCGCGGGCCGCAGGGTCGCGGTGAGCGGTATGGGCTTGTCAGCGTCCTCCCTGAGCAGGTACATTTCGGTCTGGTTGAGCGTGATCTCGTGCACCAGCACCTGCACCTTCAGCGCGCACTCGGCCCGCATGCCGTCCGCCGAGGCGCTTAAAACGGTCTCGCCGGACTTGACGGCGCGCACGTGCCCGTTTTCGACGGTGGCGACGGCGGGGTCCGAGGACTGCCATTCGATGTAGTGGCTGCCGGCCTCCGGGTCCGGGTTGCCCTCGGCGTCCAGGAAGCGGGCCTCCAGCTCGAGGGTATCGCCGCGCTCCAGCGTGGCGGCGGAGGGGGAGAGGTCGAAGTTCGCCGCGGCGCGCTCCACGTTGATCACGGCGCTGGTGGCCAGCCCCTCCCGGGTAATGGCGCTGAGCACCGGCTTGCCCACGTTCACGGCGTGGATGGTGCCGTCCGCGTCCACGGTCAGCAGATTGGGATCGCTGGTGATCCAGCGCTCGACGGTCTCGGTGGCGTCGTCGGGGAAGTAGATCGTCCCCATCTTGAGGGCGGTGCCGGTGCCCACGGTGAGCTCCTCCGGGGTGATGCGCATGGCGTCGCCGGACACGTGCACCAGCACGTCGGCGTCGGCGCGGATGCCGTTCGGGGTGACGGCGTACACCTTCGTGCGCCCGCCCCGGTGGGCCGTCACGCGGCCCGTGGGGTCCACGGTGGCGATGGATTCGTCCTCGCTGCGCCACTCCAGCAGCGTGTCGTCCGCGCCCTCGTTGAAGCTGGCGCTCAGGCCGGTGACCTCGCCCTTTTCGATGGTCACCCGGCTGGTGTTCAGCCTGATCTCGGTGGTGGGGGTGCCCACCACGGTGACGTGCACCGTGGTCTTCGCGCCGCCCGAGGCGTCCAGGTGGATGTCCGTCGCGCCGGGGCGTATCGCGGTGATCTTGCCCGTGCGGCTCACGCGGGCCACGGTGTCGTCCACGGCGGTGTAGCTGATGGCCTGGGCGTGGTCGGAATCCAATACATACTTTATGCTGTAGGTGTCGCCCTTGCGCATGCGGATGGTGTGCGGGTAGGCGTAGAGGTGGTCCTCCTGGCCGTAGCGCATCGGTAAAAACAGCAAAAGGCCTATCGTCAGCGCAAAGATCAGCGCGGTCAGCTTGCCATAGACGGTTTTCATGGATGAAACCTCACATTATTACATCATACGGCATCATTATACGCCATCGCGGTCGAAATGGTCAACTGATTTTTGAAAAGGACTTGCAAATTAATGCGCAATCCTGTAAACTGATAGCATCAATAGATAAGGGCGGCGTGAGAGCATGAGGATCAAGCTGAACGAGGCGCAGGACAGGGCGCTCAGGGCCTTTTTGACGGACAACCCCGACGCGGAGCAGCTGTCCGCCCGGGAATACGTGGTGGACCTGTACGACATCGACCCGCCGGTCTCGCTGGACCTGGTGTTCGTCAAGGGCGGCATCGGCGTGGACGGCGCAGCGGAGCTTCTGTTTGACGAGGCGCTGGACGGCTGGTACATGGGCGAACGCATCGAGGTGCCGGAGCAGGTGCGCGCCGCGCTCGTCATGGCGGGCGCCATACCGGAATGAACGCCCAGGAGATGCTCAACGAGGGGCTGTACGACAGCGTGGAGGACGCCCTCAGCCACGCGATCATCAAGAAGCTGCCCCCGGAGGAGCAGATGCGCCGCATACGGTTTCGCTATCCCTCGTCGGCGTTCTTCATAGAATCCAACGAGTACATGCTCAGGCAGGCGGGCCTGGGGAACGCGGACGCCTTCTATTTCTGGATGATCCCGGGGCTGGCGCGCTGCGTGGCGCAGGAGAGCTTCGGCGAAAAGCCCCGGCTGAACACGCTGTCCAGGATGGCGGCGTACCTGAAATCGCTGTACCTGGGCGTCCACGTGGAGTACTTCTACGCCGTGCTGCTGGACGCCCGCGGGATATTGATCAAGACCGTGCTGGTGGGCCGGGGCACCGTGAACGCCGCGCCCTTTGACATGGGAAAGATGCTCTCCACGCTGGTGGAGCACAACGCCAAGGCCGTGGTGCTGTGCCACAACCACCCCGGCGGCACGCTCAAGCCCTCGCCGGAGGACATACAGTGCACCCTCCGGGCGCTGGCCGCCACGGCCACCATCAGCGTGCCCCTGCTGGACCACATCATCATCGCGGGGGAGAGTGCCGTCAGCCTGCGCGAAAGCGGCTGCATACAGCCCGGGCTGTGGGTCATGATGCAGGGCCCGAGGAAGAAGCTGGTGCGGGAATGGGTGGACATGGAGCTGCTGAATTGACGTATTCCTTAACAAATCATCAGAAATACACAAAAATCCCAAGAATTAACATGGATATCACATTTTGGCGGGCGGTTTTACGCCGGGATTCAACATTGCGAAGGTATACTGTGGGATAAATAATAACGACAAAACGGGAGGCTGGCGGCATGTATCTCGATCATCGCATTACGGTAAAGATTGCCCGGATACTGGACATGGTCGACCTGTCGGCGCTGCTATTGGACGCGGAGGGCAACGTCATACTGCCCGAGGGGGACCAGCGGGTGTTCACGCTGCCGGAGGAGCTGAGGCAAAACCCCACGATGCCCTTCGTGTACGGCGCCATGACGCTCATCGGCACCACGGAGGAGCAGCCTGTGTTCATCTGCCTGCACGGCGACAGCGAGGATGTGAAGAAGTGCGCGGTGCTGTGCGCGGAGCTGATCAACCTGCTGCTTCGGGAGGATATGAGCCAGACCAGCCGCGACCAGGCCGTGCGCATGATGCTGCGCGGCGAGGTGGAGGGGGCCGAGCTCGAATCCCTGGCGACGGAGCATGAGATCCCCATGGAGAAGAGCCGCTGCGTGATGTACTTCTACTTCCAGGACATGGACGTGGAGCCCGCCATACATATGATGAACGACACCCTCACCGACCCGGGCGACCTGATCACCGAGGTGGGGCACCACTCGGTGGCCATGCTCAAGACCGTCAGCGACGAGGGCGGGCTCGGGGACGTGGAGGAGTTCGCCAACGCCTTCGAGAGCAGCTTTTTGACCGAGAACGGCTCCACGGTGTTCGTGGGCATCTCCGACGCCCGGGAGCGCCTGGAGGACATCCCCGCGGCCTTCGAGGAGGCCCGCAACGCCATCAACGTGGGCCGCGTGTACCACGGCAACAAGCACGTGTTCACCTACCGGAGCCTGCTGCTGGAGCGCTTCTTGAGCGACGTCTCCCCGGAGATGGGCCAGAGCTACAACGGCTGCATATTCAACCGTGCCACCGCCCGGCTGTTCAACGACGAGATGGTGCACACCATCGAGACCTTCTTCGACAACAGCCTGAACCTGTCGGAGACCGCCCGCAAGCTCTACATCCACCGAAACACCCTGGTGTACCGGCTGGAGAAGGTGCAGCACGCCATCGGGCTGGACCTTAGAAACTTCGACGACGCGGTGACCTTCAAGATGATGATGCTGCTGGGCAAGGGCAGCGCCGCGCGCCGGTTCCGTCTGTAATCGCGCCGGTATTCGCCACATATCATTGAACTGAGGATCAGGGGGCTGCCTCAACACCACGTCGTTTGGGGCAGCCCTTCCTTTGCGGATAATTCTTCCTCACGGGAGGCTTTCATGAAGAACAAACCCACGCGCGTTGTCGCGCTGATCTGGGCGGCGGTGATGATCGCCGCGGTGTCCTCGACGCTGACGCTGCTTTTGACCGGAGTGCGGTCCGGCGAGCACTGGGTCAGCGAGCGGGAATACGAAGCCGTGCAGCGCTACAAGCGGCTGGACGAGGTGCGCGACATACTGATGACCCAGTACTACCAGCCCCTGGACGAGGAGGCGCTGGTGACGGGGGCCATCCGCGGCATGACCAAGGCGGTGGGGGACGTCTACACGTTCTACTACACCCCCGAGGAGATGCAGCGGGAGAGCGAGGACGAGCAGGGCCGCTACCGGGGCATCGGCGTGCTGATCGAGCGCAGCGCCGACGGCTACATCGAGATCGTGCGGGTGTACCCCGACAGCCCCGCGGAGCTGGCGGGCCTCAAGGTGGGGGACCTGATCTACTCGGTGGACGGCAAGCTGGTGGGCGGATTGCGGGGCAAGAACTACGAGGACGGCGTGAAGCTCATACGGGGCGAGGAGAACACCACCGTGCGCCTGGGCATACTGCGGGGCAAGGAGGTCTTCGAGGCGGACGTCATGCGCGCCGACGTGAACATCAGCTACGCCAGCTACCAGCTGATCGGCGACGACGTGGGCTATGTGTCCATCTCCCAGTTCAGCGGCGACGCGGCGGAGCGCTTCGACGAGGCGCTGGGCTACTTCAAGGGCCACAATGCCAGGGGCATGATCATCGACCTGCGCAACAACCCCGGCGGCTTTTTGACCGAGGTCAACCGCATCGCGGACAGGATACTCCCCAAGGGCATCATCGTGTACATACAGGACCGCGACGGCGTGCGCACGGACTACTATTCCGACGCGGACATGTACGACATCCCGGTGGTGGTGCTGGTCAACCGGATGTCCGCCAGCGCCTCGGAGATACTGGCGGCGTCGGTGCAGGCGCTTGAGCGGGGCAAGGTGGTGGGCGTCACCACCTACGGCAAGGGCATCGTGCAGACCCTCAAGACCTTCGATTCCGACGGCGCGGGCATGCAGTACACCACCTCGAGCTACTACGACGCCCAGGGGCGGTCCATCAACGGCGTGGGCGTCACCCCGGACGTGGAGGTGGCGCTGGAGGGCGACCGGGTGCCCATGGACCCCGACCCCGTAAGCGATAACCAGCTCTCCACAGCGCTGGAGGTGCTCCGGGAGGAGATGCGGGAGAGGGAAGGGTAAACAACAAGCGAAGGGGCTGTCTCAAAACGCATAACGATACATCCATACGCCATGTAGGGGCGCCGATGCGGCACCCGCCTGACAAGAAGCCTTGATTTCTGTCGGGCAGGCGCCCATTGGGCGCCCCTACATAAGGTTTGGTATATTGATGCGTTTTGAGACAGCCCCTACATTTCGATATCCCCATCACGGCACGTCCAGGTACCGCGCCACCAGCATGGGATAGTAGTTGGACTTGTACATATGCTGGCCGGACACGTCGGCGTAGGCCACGTAGCGCCTGCCGAGGGTGGGGGAGGTCATGGAGGACTTATTCTCCAGGATCACGAGCTGCTGCTCGTTGCTGTCACCCACGTCCATGACCACGTACTGCGTATCGTCCTCGGTGAAGCTGTCGATCAGCTCGCCCTTGCACTGGAACACGCGACCGTTCCACTGCTCGAACAGGCTCTTCAACTGCTTGTAATCCATGGCCCAGGCCTTGGCCGAGTATTCCGCCAGCGAGGGCAGGTAGTTCACGGTAAAGCTGATCACGGCGTCCTCCTTGCCCTCGCGGGTGGCGCGGAAGCGCACCACGTTGTCGCCGATGGTGCTGAACCGGGCGATGAAGGAGAAGCGGCCGGTCTCCATGTCGATGGTGAGGCTCTCCTCGAGGTAGTCGGTGTCCACGGAGATCATGGCCCCGGGCTCGGTCTTGCCGGTGACGGCCATGGTGCGGGACGCGCTCTTGTCGCTGACGGTGGTGTCCAGCTCCAGCTCGATGTCGTAGTGCTGGCGGAAGATGTCGATCTCCTTGCGGGTCTCCCGGTGGCGCGGGGTGCGCACGATCAGCGTGATGATGTTGTCGCCGATGGGCTGCACGGACACGTTGGTGGACAAAAGCCCGCTTCGGTCGATGGAGGCGGTCACGTTTTCGCCGTTGACGAACACCGTGCTGCCGGGCACCACGTTCAATATCAGCGGGTACACCGAGGTGACCACGGTGGTGCGGTCGTTGGCGGGGCTGGAGATCTTAAGCGGCGATTCGGGCACATCGATGGTGAAGTTCAGAAGCGGAAGCCGGGTCTTGTGGCCCTTTTCGGAGATCAGCATGGGGGACATGGTGATGTCCGCCGAGTCCACGTCGGCCACCGAGGGGCCGAACCAGTCGGAATCCGCCACCTCAAGCCGCGCCACGCCGCCGGAGATGCTCAGCGATTCGTTCATCTCCGGCAGGAAGATCTGGTCGCCGTCCTTGCCGTAGAAGGCGATGGAGTGGCCCTGCCGGAGGTCCGGCATGGTCACCGTGTCGATGGTGGGGGTATAGGCGCCCCGGGTGTACAGCCGGGTGAGCCGGTAGCTGTCGATCCAGGTCCACAGCTTGTAGACGCCGATGCCCACCGCGCACAGCGTCACCACCGTGACGGCGGCCATGCCGACGCGCTTGAGCACAGCGCCGCGATCCCTCGGCGGCGCCGGCGGAGCCTCCTTGGGCTTCGTGGGGTCGGCGGTGGGCAGGGGCTGCTTGCAGTTGGGACAGTACAGCGTCTTGTCCGCGCAGAAGCTGCCGCAATAGGGGCATTTCACGGTATCCTCCTCCGGTGTGCGGGACACCCATAAAAACAAAATATTGATACATTTTACATTGTATCACAAAAATGACGCCAATGCGATAAAATGTTTGTTCAGTTTTCATGTCGGAGTATCGACAATCGGCAAAAGTATGGTATAATGATTAGGAAACTTGGATTACGGAGGCGCGCTATGGATGATTTTCTCGAGCAAACGGCGGTAAGGCAGAGGCAGGGCGCGTTCACGCTGCTGTACTATCTCATATGGGTATTGATGGTGATATTCGGGCTGTTCGCGCTGTTCGGGCTGATGAACATCATGGGGGTGAACCCGGAGACCGGCGGCATGGCCTTCCGCCTGCCGATGCTGGTGATCGCGCTGGTGTTCGGCGGACTGGCGTTTCTGTGCTTCCGCGGCAAGGATGAGTGCCGGGTGGAGTACGACTACACCTTCACCAACGGCTCCCTGGACATCTCCAAGGTGATGAACGAGCGCCGGCGGCGCTACCTGTGCGCCCTGGAGACCAAGGAGGTGCTCTCCTGCGGCCCCGCCAGCGGGCCGGCGTTCCAGAAGGTGCTGAAGGAGCCCGGCATCAAGGTACACAACTGGTTCGTGAACCGGGAGGCCAGGCTCACGTACTTCTATTTTCAGAAGAAAGGCGTCAAGCACGTCATCGTGCTGGAGCTCAACGAGGAGATGCTCTCGGTGATCCGCTCCAAGAAGTACCTGCAGATGGGCGTGTGGCACGACGCGGACGGGAAGTCTTCCTATGCAAGCCTATCTTGACAATTCCGCCACCACCCGCCCCTGCGAGGCGGCGATACGGGCCATGGAGGCCTGCCTGCGGGAGGGGTGGTACAACCCTTCGTCGGTCTACAAGCCCTCCGTGGAGGCGTTCAGGCGGCTTCGTGAGGCCCGGGAGAACGTGCTCAAGCCCCTGCGGGGCAGCGGGTGCGACTTGATATTCACCTCCGGCGGCACGGAGGCCAACAACCTGGCCGTGCTGGGCGCGGTGACCCGCATGCGCGGCCGGCAGACCGTGGCCGTCAGCGCCGTGGAGCACCCCTCGGTGCGCGCTGCCTTTGACGCGCTTGGCGCGCTGGGCCACGACGTGCGGGTGATCGGCGTCGATACCCGGGGCGATCTGGACTGGGCGGCGCTTGAAAAGGCGATGGACGACGGCGCGTCGTTCGTGAGCGTCATGCAGGTCAACAACGAGACCGGCGCGCTGCTGGACATCCAGCGGCTGCATCGCACCGTGAACGGCCGGGCGCTCATCCACGTGGACGGCGTGCAGGGCTACCTGCGCGTGCCCTTCGACATGAAGTATGCCGACCTGTACACGCTGTCCTCCCACAAGATCCACGGCCCCAAGGGCGTGGGCGCGCTGGCGGTGAAGAAGGGCGTGAAGCTTGCCCCCCGGCAGATCGGCGGCGGGCAGGAGAACGGCCTTCGGTCCGGCACCGAGAACACCCCCGGCATCGCGGGGCTGAGCGCCGCCGTGACGGAGATGCTGGACCTGGGCCCGGACATGGCCGACGGGCTGATGGCGAAGAAGCTCAGGCTCATCGACGGCGTCCGGCGGGCCGTGCCGGACGTGATCGTCAACGGCCCGGACCCGGCAGTCGCCGCGCCGCACATCGTCAACCTGGGCTTCCCCGGCGTGCGGGGCGAGGTGATGCTGCACGCGCTGGAGGGGGAGGGCGTGTGCGTGTCCACCGGGTCGGCGTGCTCGTCCAAAAAGCTCAAGGTCTCCGGGGTGCTGACCGCTATGGGCATCAAGCCCAATGTGGCCGAATGGGCTGTGCGGTTCAGTCTGAGCCCCCACACCACCGAGGAAGAAATCGATTACGCCGCGCAGAAGATCGGAACGCTTTACGGTCTGCTCACGCGGGTCCAAAGGAGATAAAGACGCATGCGTCACGTGCTGCTCGTCCGCTACGGCGAGGTATTTTTGAAGGGCGCGAACCGCCCGCATTTTCTCAAGGTTCTGACCGACAACGTGAAGAAGGCCGTCAAGCCCATCGGCGGGCACGTGTGGCTGTCGGATTCCCGCATCTACGTGTCCGACTTCACCGACCTGGACGCCTGCGTCGACCGGGTGCGCAAGGTGTTCGGCGTGTACTCCGTCAGCCCCGCGGTGGAGCTGGAGAAGGACTTCGAGGCCATCGCCGCGGCGAGCGTGGAGATGATGAAGCCCTATTCCGGCACCTTCAAGGTGCAGGGCAAGCGCTCCGACAAGCACTTCCCGATGAATTCCATGGAGATCGCCATGGAGATCGGAGGGCGGGTGCTGGAGGCCAATCCCAACCTGAAGGTGGACGTGCACACCCCCCAGCACCGGCTGATGGTGGAGATTCGGGACATGGCCTACATCTGCGTTGAGGAGATCAAGGCCGTCGGCGGCCTGCCCATGGGCTGCGGCGGCAAGGCGGGGCTTCTGCTGTCCGGCGGCATCGACTCCCCGGTGGCCGGGTACATGCTGATGAAGCGCGGCGTCAAGCTGTGCGCCATACACTTTCAGAGCCCGCCCTACACCGGCGAGCTGGCGAAGGACAAGGTGCTGCAGCTGGCGAAGAAGCTGGCCTATTACTCCGGCGGCATGCGGGTGTACATGGTGCCCTTCACCAGGTGCCAGCTGGAGATCCACGAGAAGTGCCCGGAGGAGCTGGGCACGCTGATCACCCGGCGCTTCATGATGCGCATCGCGGAGAGGCTCGCGGCGGACTTCGGCGCGCTGGCGCTGATCACCGGCGAGAGCCTGGGCCAGGTGGCCAGCCAGACCATGGAGGCCATCACCTGCACCGACGCCGTGGTGCATATGCCCGTGTTCCGGCCGCTGATCGGCATGGACAAGACCGAGATCATGGACATCGCCAATAAAATCGACACCTTCGAGACCTCCATACTGCCCTATGAGGACTGCTGCACCGTGTTCACCCCCCGCCATCCCGTCACCAAGCCCAAGCTGGAAACCATGCCCAAAGTGGAGGAAAAGCTGGACGTCGAGGCGCTGGTGGACGAG
>JAFRFY010000032.1 GCA_017434085.1 Clostridia bacterium | reverse complement strand
GTCCAGCGCGTCCACCGAGCGGATCAGGCCGGTGGTGTTGCAGGAGGTCAGGTTGAGGTAGTTCTGCCCGAGACCCTTCTCGTAGTTGGCGTAGCCGTGGAAGAACACGTCCGCGACGCTGTTCTTCTCGCCGCCCTGGAAGATGGCCTTCACGCCGTACTTGTCGTAGTAGTTGGCCTTGTTCTTGGCGCCGACGCCGCCGGGCGCGGAGTCCAGCATGATGTCCACGGACTTGCAAAGCTCTTCAAACGTGCCCGCCACCGGGATGTCCAGCGCATCGAACTGCGCCTTGTCCGCGCCGTCCACCAGGTACAGCTTGTACTCGACGCCGTTCGCGCCGATCATGTCGCGCTCTTTGAGGGCGCGGATGGACAGGGTCGGGGCCAGGTCCGCGATGCCGACCAGCTCCATGTCGCCCTGCAGGGCCACGCCGTCCGCCAGCCGCTGTCCGATGGTGCCGTATCCGGCGACGCCAACGCGAATTTTCTTGCTCATATCAAATGCCTCCAATCGTTGATGGGGTGGGGGATCACTTCTTCCGCGCGTTCTTGCGCATATCGAGCACCACGGAACCTATGATGATGATGCCCTTGACGATGTTGGTCATGTTGTCGTCGACCTTGAGCATGACCAGGCCATTGTTGATGACACCGAGTATCAGTATACCGCACAGCACGCCGGACACGCGACAGATGCCGCCGGTGTGGGAGGTGCCGCCGATGGTGGCGGCGGCCACGGCGTCGAGCTCATAGCTTAAACCGGTGTTGGCGGGGTCGGCGGAACCGGCACGGCCCGCCAGCAGTATCGCGCCCACCGCCGCGCAGAAGGCGGACCAGGCGTACACGCCCACGATGGTGCGCTCCACGTTGATGCCGGCGACGCGGGCAGCCTGATCGTTGCCGCCGATGGCGAACACGTTCTTGCCGAAGCGCGTCTGCGTCAGCAAAAACGCCGCCAGGGCGTACATGATGATGAACACGATGATGATCATCGGGAAGCCGCCGATCTTGCCCTTGCCCAGGAAGCGATAGGCCTCCGACAGCTTGGAGACGGGGCGGTCGGTGTACAGCTTGGCGCAGGCGCGGCATATGAGCTGCGTGCCCAGCGTGGCGATGAAGGGGGGAATCTTGGTGTAGGCGATGAGCGCGCCGTAGGCCGCGCCGATCAGCGCGCCGAAGAGCAGCGCGGCGAGAATCACCAGCGGCGCAGGCAGCGGGCCGAAGCTCAGAAGTCGGTTGGCGTAGTCGGCGTTCTGCACCAGCGAAGCGGAGACCGCCGCCACCAGCGCGGCGGACGCGCCGACGGACAGGTCGATGCCTCGGGAGCAGATGCAGAACATCATGCCAAAGGCCATGATGCCGCGCACGGCCTCGCCGGAGAGCAGCGTGATCATGTTGGTGACGGACAGGAATTTCGGCTGGAAGAGGCTGACGATGACGATCAGGGCGATGAGCACCAGCCAGATGGAATTCTGGGAGATAAACTTCTTTCTGTCAAATGTCTTCTGCATAATCTTAACCTTCTTTCTTGCCCGGATGTTACCATTCAGCGTACAGATTGGGCGATGAGGGCATCGCCCCTACGCCGCCGTTCGGATTCGGGCAGACATCCATGTGCCAGAGGTATGTACGCTGGAAATCCAGCCAACCGTAGGGGCGATGCCCGTAGGGGCGATGTCCTCATCGCCCGGGATCGGTCGGCGGTACGTCCGGATCGCAGGGAATGTCGCTGGTGGCGTATTCGAGGATCAGCTCGGAGGAGAAGTCCTTCCGGTCGAGTATCGCGGTCATGACGCCCTCGTGCATCACCACGATGCGGTCCGACATGCCCATGACCTCGGGCATCTCGCTGGAGATCATGATGATGCCCTTGCCCTCCCCAGCCAGCTTGCTGATCAGGGCGTGGATCTCGGCCTTCGCGCCCACGTCGATGCCGCGGGTGGGCTCGTCCACGATCAGTATGTCCGGGTTGGTCAGAAGCGACCGTCCCACCAGCACCTTCTGCTGGTTGCCGCCGGAGAGGTTCTGTATCTGCGTGGCGATGGAGGGCGTCTTGGTGTTCAGCTTGGCCACGTAGTCCTCGGTGTCCGCGCGCATCTTATTATGGTTCAGCGGGAAGCCGTAGTCCTTGAGGGAGGCGATGGTGGTGTTGTCCGTGATGGACAAAAGCCCTACGATGCCCTTGCCGCGCCGGTCCTCGGTCAGAAGCGCGATGCCGTTTTTGATGGCGTCCTCGGGGGATCTGATGTTGAGCTCCACGCCGTCCTTGTAGATTTTGCCGCCGGTCTTCGTGCGCAGGCCGAAGATGGTCTCGGCGGTCTCGGTGCGGCCCGCGCCCACCAGACCGGCCATGCCCAGTATCTCGCCCCGATGAAGCTCAAAGCTCACGTTCTTCACCGCACGGCCCGCGGACAGGTTTTCGACCTTCAAAATGGTCTCCCCGATGGGACACTCCACCTTCGGGAACATCTCTGTGACCTCGCGGCCCACCATCAGGGTGATGAGCTTGTCCACGGTCAGGTTCTTCGCCGCGTCGGTGCACACGTATTCACCGTCGCGGAACACGGTGATGTCGTCGGAGATGCGGAAGATCTCGTCCATCTTGTGGGAGATGTAGATGACCGCCACGTTCTTTTTCTTCAGATCCTCGATGATGCGGAACAGGTGCTCCACCTCGGTCTCCGTCAGCGATGAGGTGGGCTCGTCCATGATGACGATCTTGCTGTCGTAGGACACGGCCTTGGCGATCTCCACCATCTGCATCTTGGCCACTGTCAGGTTGCCCATCTTCTCATCGGGATTGACATCCAGCCCCAGGCTCTTAAACAGCTTGAAGCTGTCCTCCCGCATCTTTTTGTGGTCCACCCGGATGCCCTTCACCGGCACCCGGCCCAACCACAGGTTTTCGGCCACCGAGCGCTCCGGCACCGGGGACAGCTCCTGGTGGATCATGGAGATGCCGGCGTTCAGCGCCTCGTGCGTGTTTTTGAAGCAGACCTCCCTGCCGTCGTAGACGATGCGGCCCGACGTCGGCGGATGGATGCCGATCAGGCACTTCATCAGCGTGGACTTGCCCGCGCCGTTCTCGCCCATCAGCGTGTGCACCCTGCCCGGCCGGACCTTGAGCTGTACCCCCTTCAATGCGCGGACGCCCGGGAACTCCTTCACGATGTCGGTCATCTCAAGGATGTATTCCTGGCTCACGTTTTCACCCCCGTCTGATTTTCCTCTTTATGGTCGCTGTTCAGTCCTGCGTCCGTGGGGCGATGAGGGCATCGCCCCTACATCGGCGTGGCATCCGTAGGGGCGATGCCCTCATCGCCCGCCAGACTGAACAGCATTCTGTTTATGAATAAAAGGGGCACTGTTACATGCCCCTTTCTGTGCTTCACGCGGCAATTACTTGTTCTCGTAGTCGGCGACGTTGGACGGATAGACCGGCTCGAAGGGAACCCACACGATGTAGGGATTCTCGGAATCCACCTCGAAGTCGGTGCCGTCGTTGAACGCCTTGCCCTCGGCCATGTTGGCGGCGGCCATCAGCGCGCCCTTTCCCTGGCCCTTGGGGTCCTGGAACACGGTCATGGCCAGCTCGCCGTCCTTGACGGCCTCGACGCCGTCCACGGTGGCGTCGATGCCCACGATCGGCACGGAGGCGGGGTCGAGCCCGGCGTCCTTCATGGCCTCGATGGCGCCCAGAGCCATAGCGTCGTTGTTGGCGATGATGCAGTCGTACTCGGTGGTGGTCAGCAGCGGCGCGATCAGGTCCATGGCGGTGGCGCGGTCGTAGTCGGCCACCAGCGGCGCGGCGGCTTCCTCGATGTTCAGGCCCGCGTCCTTCATGTGCTGCAGCACCGAGGCGGTGCGCTGGGTGGTGTGCACCAGGCCCAGGGTGCCGGAGAGCAGGATGTACTTCACGTCGGTCTGGCCCTTCTCATTGAAGAACTCGCCCAGGAAGTCGCCCTGGTAGCCGCCGGACTGCATCTCGTTGGAGCCGACGTAGGCTACGCTGTCGCCCAGCACGGAGGTGTCGGCGGGGCAGCGGTTCACGAACACGACCTTCATGTCGCCGGCGGCCTCGACGCACTCCTCGGCGGTCTCGGTGTCCACCAGGTTGATGATCACGGCGTCCTCGCCGGCGTTCGCGGCGGCCTCGATGTACTGGAGGACCTTGGCGGAGTCGTTCTGCGCGTCCTGCGCGGACAGCTCGATGCCCAGCTCAACGGCGGCGTCGGAGGCGGCGCGCTCCAGCGTGCTCAGGAACTCGTCGCGGGAGGACATGATGATCGTCATCTTGTAGCCCTCGGCAAAGCCCAGGGTCATGGGCAGCACCATCGTCAGAACCAGCAGGCACATCAGCATCTTCTTCATCGTTGTTTCCCCTTTCTGTTGGTTGATATTTCCGAGCGCGTTTGCGCCCCACCGCCGATTCGCGCGGCGGTTTGAAACCGATTGTCATTCGGGCGATGAGGGCATCGCCCCTACGGAAACCGTGCCGGTGTAGGGGCGCCTCCGCGCTTGCGCCTGCCCTCATCGCCCGCCGGACCGAACCGCTGATTGGTGTGACTGTTTATGGCTCAAGTATAGCATGGCGATTAACATTTTTATACGCAAATCATAACCGTTTCATCACTTCATCTGCGCATGTTTTCGGCCATTTTCGATGAAGCTCCCAGGCTGCAACGCGAAAACGTGAAAAACCGTGGATTAAATGTCAAATAATATATATTTAATCGTCACAGGTTTGTGCCATAATAGGGGTAACAACGCGGATGCAGGTGATTTCCGGGGATTTTGACCCCGTTTGAAGCGGAAAACGTACAATAATGATCCTGTATATCTGAAAGTTAACGGGGGAGGTGTCGTCCATGATCGATCTGGGACATCCCAGCTACGCCCACAAATTTGACCTGTCCTTAAAGGGCTTCGGCAAGACGGAGATCCACAACCACGCCCGGCTGGACATCATCTACATGCTCTCCGGCAGCGCCGGGATCAAGACGGTCTACCGCGCCTACAAGCTGGACGCCACGGACTTCTGCGCCCTCAACGTGATGGAGCTCTACCAGATCACCTTCTCGGAAAACGCCCAGGCACTGTGCTTTTCGATATCGGCCAACCTTTTAAGCAAGCCCATCAGGCGGGTGGACTTCTGCTCCAACGACGCCCGGGTCACCCCCGAGGAGGCCGCCCGCCTGCGCACCTGCCTGGCGCGGGCCTTCCAGCTCTACTACAAGGACGCCGAGGACAACCGCTTCGGCATCTACAGCTGCGTGTACGGCATCGTCGATTTGCTGTACCGCTACTATTATTCCGAGGACCTGCCGGAGGCGGCGGGGCAGGACAAGTTCAGGATGCTGGAGCAGATGCTCACCTACATCCAGGAAAACGCCAGCCAGAACCTCCAGCTCAGCGACCTGGCGAACAAGTTCTACTTGTCCGTGGGCCATGTGTCCCGCATCTTCCAGCACAGCCTGCACACCACGTTCACCAACTACCTGCGGGAGGTGCGCCTCAACAACGCCTACGACCTGCTTTTGAACACCGACCAGAGCGTAACGGAGATCGCCGTCAACTGCGGCTTCGGCTCCACCAACCGCATGATCGAGGTGTTCAGCCAGAAGTTCGGGGAGACGCCGGGCAAGTTCCGCCGCCACAGCCAGGAGCGGGAGATGCTGCCGCTTTTAAAGGAGCAGACCCAGATCTTCGACGACCTGCTGAAATACGCCGCCGAAGCCCCGAAGCCCGTGCCGCCGTCGCGGCCCGTGGCCCGCGAGGGCATCGACATCCCCAACCCCCGGCGGGGCCGCACCCGTGAGATGGGCTTCTTCAAGCTCATCAACGTGGGCTGGGCGAAGGAGCTGCTGTACGAGCCGGTGCAGCAGCAGCTTCGTCAGTGCCAGGAGAAGATCGGCTTCGAGTTCATACGCTTTCATGGCATATTCGACGAGGACATGATGGTCTACCAGGAGGACGCCGCCGGAAAGCCCGTCTACAACTTCACCTACCTCGACCTGGTGTACGACTTCATACTCTCGCTGGGCCTCAAGCCCTACGTGGAATTCAGCTACTACCCCAAGGCGCTGGCGGCGGATTCCCGGGTGGAGATGCGGCACAACAGCTACATCTACGGCCTGCCCAGGTCCATGGAGAAGTGGTGCGCGCTGGTCCGCGCCACCACGCAGCACTGGATCGCCCGCTACGGTCTGGAGGCCGTGCGGGGCTGGCGCTTCCGCACCGGCGAGGGCATCAGCCTGTATTACCGCCGGGTGGACTTCAAGGACTTTTTAACGCTGTTTCGGGAGACCTACCGGGCGGTGAAGTCCGTGGACTACGGACTGTGCTTCGGCGGCATGAACCTCGACATGAGCATGCTTTCGTTGAAGGGCGACCTCAGCATGGAGGCGTTCATGCAGTCCATGGTGGAGATGGGCAGCATCCCGGATTTCTACAGCTTCCAGTGCTTCCACACCGACTACAACACCGACTACCGCAGCATGATGCGCGCGGTGGTCAGCCACGGCTCGGAGCCCGCGGCGCTGTCGGAGGACGAAAACTACCTCTCCAACAACATCCGCGCCCTGCGCCGGATCATCCGCCAGTACGACGAGTACAGCCGCCCCATCATACTGGATACCTGGAACGCCTCCATCTGGCAGCGCGACCTGCGCAGCGACACCTGCTTCAAATCCGCCTTCATATTCAAGAACATGCTGGAGAACGTGGACGTGCTGGCCGCCTTCGGCTACTGGAACCTGAGCGACATGTTTGAAGAAGTGTATGCTTCTTCCCGGCTGTTCCACGGCGGCTACGGCCTGATGACCTACAACGGCATCCCCAAGGCCAGCTTCAACGCCTTCGTGCTGCTCAAACGCTTGGGCAGCCAGCTTGTGCAGCGCGGGGAGGGGTGGTTCGTCACCTGCTCCCCCAACGGGGACGTGCAGATCGCCCTGTACAACTACTGCCACTACGACACGCTGGGGCGGCAGTATCTTTTCGTCGAGGGCAGCGAGGACAATCCCTACGAGATGTTCAAAAAGTCCCGCCCCCGGCAGTTCGACATCAGGCTGGGCCTGCCGGACGGCATGTATTCTGTGGAGCGGCTGGAGATCACCCGCCGCGGCTGCTGGGGCAGCCCCTACGATCTGTGGGTCAATATGGGCGCGCCGGATTCCATCACCGCCGAGCAGGTGGAGTACCTCAAATCCCGATCGCTGCCCCACTACACCATCCGCAGGGTCGAGGCGAAGGACGGGCTCATGCTCAGCGAGATCCTCGAGCCCCACGGCGTGTGCGTCATTGTCATTAAGTCGGTGAGTATATAATTTTGCATCCTCCCATTTTCACCATATCATGCTTCCCAATCCCTGATTTTTGATCTTTTTTCGCCCCGGCATTTCACATCCCCCCGCAAACCCCGAAAGATGGTCATATCCCCGACAGTTTTACGCATCATTTGTACTATAAATTTACAGACGAATAACAGTATAATAGGCGTAAAAGAGGCAGGGCGCGCACGCGCATCCTGCCAAACGAGGAGGGATATCCATGACTTCAAAGGAGAGAGTCAGAGCCGCATTTGAGCACAGACAGCCCGACAAGGTGCCCGTGGACTTCGGCGGGACCAGCACCTCCATGATCAACTGCCAGGTGACGGCGCAGCTTCGGGACTATTTCGGCCTGGAGAAGCGGCCCCCGAAGATCAACGATATGTCCACCATGACCGCCTTCACCGAGCCCGACCTGGCCGAGGCCATGGGCGTGGACGTGCAGCAGCTCTACAACTACGGCGACACCTACGGCCACATCAACACCGAGTGGAAGGAGTGGGAGTACCACGGCACGCCCATACTGATCCCCAAAAACTGCACCCTCCACGACGACGGCAAGGGCGGCTACTACGTCTATCCCGACGGCGACGACACCGTCGCCCCCAGCGGCCACATGCCCTCCGGCGGCTTCTACTTCGACAACCTGACCCGCACCCCCGAGTTTGATGAGGACGAGGCCAACCCCGAGGACAACGCCGAGGACTACATGCCCGTCTCCGACGACCAGATCGCCTATCACAAAAAGGTGCTTGAAGAGGTCAAGCCCCTTGACAAGTGGGTCAGCGTGGGGCCCGCCTACATGGGCGCGGGCGACGCCAACAACATCCCCGGCCCCAACATCAAGCACCCCAAGGGCATACGGGACATCTCCGAGTGGTACACCGCGCCGCTATTGTACCCCGAGTACGTGGAGGAGGTGTTCGAGCTGGGCGTGGAGCGCTCCATCGCCAACCTCAAGCGCTATTGGGACGCCTTCGGGTCCGACATCGACATGATCACCGTCTGCGGCACCGACTTCGGCACACAGCGCGGGCCGTTCATGTCCGCCGACACCTTCAAGGAGTTCTACCTCCCCTATTACAAGAAGATCAACCACTGGATCCACGAGAACACCACCTGGAAGACCTACAAGCACTGCTGCGGCGGCATCTTCCCGCTGATCCCGTACTTCATCGAGGCGGAGTTCGACGCGCTGAATCCGGTGCAGTGCTCCGCCGAGGGCATGGACCCCAAGGCGCTCAAGAGCACCTACGGAAAGGACATCGTGTTCTGGGGCGGCGGCGTGGACACCCAGCACGTCCTTCCCTTCGGCACGCCCGCCGAGGTGAAAAAGCAGGTGCTGGAGCGCCTCAAGATCTTCTCGAAGGACGGCGGCTACGTGATCAACACCATCCACAACATACAGGCCAACACCCCCATCCCCAACGTCATCGCCATGCTGGACGCCATCCGCGAATTCAACGGCGACAAATAAAGGAGGAGACACCATGAAGATCGGCTTCAACGAGGCGAACGACCGCTTCTGCAAGAATCATTCCGTGATGAAGGACCTGGAGTACTGCGAAAAGTACGGCTTTGACTACATCGACATACAGTCCGAGTGCCTGGACCGCGACCTTAAAAACGGCGTCGTGACGCTGGAGGAACTGGGCGAATGGTTCCGCACCCATCATCTTAAAATGCTGTCCTACAACGCGCTGTGCTTCTTCAACATGAAGCCCACCCAGGCAGAGAAGGACGCCGTGATGGCGGAGCTGGACGAGATCATCCGCCGCTGCAATATTTTAGGCTGCAGGATGATCGTGGTGGTGCCCTCCAAGGACATGAAGGAGAAGGGCCTGACCCCCTCCCGGCAGGAGATCCGCGAGGACGCGGTCCAGGTCATCCGCGAGATGCTTAAAAAGACCGAGCCCCACGGCATCAGGCTGTCCATAGAGTTCTGCGGCGAGCCCGCCATGACCATCAACCGCTTCGACGACGCCTACGCCATTGTGAAGGAGGTCAACCATCCCCTGGTAGGCGTGACGCTGGACCAGTACCACTTCCACGCGATGGCGTCGAGCTGGGAGGAATTGGACGTGGCCGACGGCAGGAAGATATTCGTGTGGCACGTCAACGGTTCCGAGGACCTGCCCTGCGGCGCGTACTACAACAACGACGAGAAGCGCATGTGGATGGACGCCGACGGCGACTGCCTGCCCCACGCCCGCTACGCCGAGGCGCTTAATAAGATCGGTTTCGAGGGCGGCCCCACCATCGAGATCTTCCGCCCCGAATACTACGCGATGGATCAGGAGGAAAACGTGAAGAAATCCGCCGAGGTCACCCGGGCCTTTGTGGAAAGGTACTGCAAATAAGGAGGTTTGAACCATGAACGAAGTACGCATTGGCATGCTGGGCTTCGGCCGCATCGGCCGCCTGCACGCCGCGAACCTGGCCCACTCCGTGAAGGGCGCGAAGCTGGTGGCCGTGGCCGACCCCTACCTCAATGATGACGGCATCGCCGTGTGCAAGGCGCTGGGCGTGGAGCGCTGGGACAAGGATGAGGAACCGATCTTCGCCGCCAAGGACATCGACGCCGTTTTTATCTGCTCCCCCACGGGCTTTCACACCGACTTCATCCGCCGCGCCGCCGCCCAGGGCAAGCACATATTCTGCGAAAAGCCGATCGGCCTTGAATTGGACGACATCAACTCCGCGCTGGAAGCCGTCAAGAAGGCGGGCGTCAAGCTCCAACTGGGCTTCGTGCGCCGCTTCGACCACAACCACCGCAAGGTGCAGCAGGACGTGGCTTCCGGCAGGCTGGGCGCGCCGCACATCGTGAAGGTCTGCTCCCGCGACCCCGAGCAGCCCCCGGAGGCTTACGTGAAGGTGTCCGGCGGCCTGTTCGTGGACATGATGATTCATGACTTCGACATGGCCATGT
>JAFRFY010000031.1 GCA_017434085.1 Clostridia bacterium | reverse complement strand
TTTGCTCTGGTCGACAGGCTCCCTGCCGCAAAAAAGGCCCCGCCCGCGGCGTACACGCCGCCGCGTACGATTAAAGATCGGGGCGCTACCGCCCCCGATACCCCCGGTAAGTTAGCCAAAGGGGAGTTCGTCATCAGCTCGATAAATCAGATTTTGCCGGTTGACCACTGATAGGAAGAGGTAAGAACAAGAATGCTCGAACTGCAACACATCTCCTTCGAGGTGCCCGAAAACGACGTAAGCCATGAGATCCTGCGGGACGTGAGCCTTACCGTGCCCGACGGGCGGCTGATGGTCATCACCGGCCCCAACGGCGGCGGCAAATCCACGCTGGCGCGACTGATCATGGGCATCGAGAAGCCCACCGGCGGCGCGATCCGCTTTAACGGGCAGGACATCACCGCCCTGTCCATCACCGAGCGCGCCCGGCTGGGCATCTCCTTCGCGCTGCAGCAGCCGGTGCGCTTCAAGGGCCTGCAGGTGCTGGACCTGCTGCGGCTGGCCTCTGGGCGGGACATCACCCCGTCGGACGCCTGCGAATACCTGTCCGCCGTGGGCCTTTGCGCCCGGGACTACATCAACCGCGAGGTCAACGCCTCCCTGTCCGGCGGCGAGCTGAAGCGCATCGAAATCGCCACGGTGCTGGCCCGGAGCACGGCGCTGTCCATTTTCGACGAGCCGGAGGCCGGCATCGACCTGTGGTCCTTCCAGAACCTGATCGAGGTTTTCCAGCGTATGCGGGCCGACATCAAGGATAGCTCGATCATCATCATCTCCCACCAGGAGCGCATACTGGACATTGCCGACGAGATCGTGGTGCTGCAGGACGGCGCGCTGGCGATGCAGGGACCCCGGGCGGAGATACTGCCCCGGCTGACGGGCACTGCCGCGGCGATGCAGGGCTGCCGCAGGATTTCATGAGGAGGACGCGAACATGATGAAGCTTGACAGCATCCAGAAGCGGCTCCTCGAGGAAATCGCGGACCTGCACAGCATCCCCGAGGGGGCCTACAACATCCGCAGCAACAGCCAGTCCGTGGGCCGCGTCTCCACGGCGAACATCGAAATCACCTCCAAGACCGACGTCAGCGGCATGGACATCCGCATCAAGCCCGGCACGAAGCGCCAGAGTGTCCATATCCCCGTGGTGCTCACCGAGAGCGGCCTTTCCGAGGTCGTCTACAACGACTTCTTCATCGGCGAGGACTGCGACGTGGTGATCATCGCCGGCTGCGGCATCGACAACTGCGGCAAGGCGGATTCCGAGCACGACGGCATCCACCGGTTTTGGGTGGGCAAGAACTCCAAAGTGAAGTACGTCGAGAAGCACTACGGCTCCGGCGACGGCGAGGGCAAGCGCATACTGAATCCGGGCACCGAGGTCTACATGGACGAAAACAGCACCATGGAGATGGAGATGGCCCAGATCAAGGGCGTGGACGACACCGACCGCAAGACCGTCGCCGAGCTGGCTGCCGGGGCGAAGCTGGTGGTGCGCGAACGCCTGATGACCCACGGGAAGCAGCGCGCCCTGAGCACCTACGACGTGCGGCTGAACGGGGCGGGAGCCAGCGCCGACGTGGTGTCCCGGTCCGTGGCCCGGGACGATTCCTACCAGCGCTTCGACGCGAAGATCGTGGGCAACGCCCCCTGCAACGGCCACACTGAGTGCGATTCCATCATCATGGACAACGGCCGGATACTGGCCGTGCCCGGCCTGGAGGCCAACGTCGTGGACGCCGCTCTGGTACACGAGGCCGCCATCGGCAAGATCGCCGGGGAACAGCTGACCAAGCTGATGACCCTGGGCCTGACCGAGCAGGAGGCCGAGGAACAGATCATCAACGGGTTTTTGAAGTAATTCAACAGTTGTTCTGTAATCTTATCATATCATACATATATTCGTCGGGCCGGGGGAAATGAACCCCTGACCCGACGCGCTGTCTCGCCCGCTCTACTTGACCT
>JAFRFY010000030.1 GCA_017434085.1 Clostridia bacterium | reverse complement strand
GGGGGCAGGGGCCGGTTCAGGCGCGGGCGCGGGCGCCGGTTCGGGCGCGGGCGCGGGGGCTTCCGCCTTGGGGGGATCGGGCTTCTTTTCCTCCTTCGGCGGATCAGGTTTCTTCTCCTCCTTCGGCGGATCGGGCTTCTTCTCCTCCTTCGGCGGATCGGGCTTCTTCTCCTCCTTGGGAGCTTCCTGCTTCTTCTCTTCCTTCTTCTCCTCAGCCTTCGGGGCCTCTTCCTTCTTCTCTTCCTTCTTCTCCTCGGCCTTGGGCGCTTCTTCCTTCTTTTCTTCCTGCTTTTCCTCAGCCTTCGGGGCTTCTTCCTTCTTCTCTTCCTTCTTTTCCTCGGCCTTCGGGGCTTCTTCCTGTTTCTCTTCCGCCTTGGGGGCTTCGTCATTCACCGCCTCGGGCTGGCTGTCGCCGTCCGCTTCGACCGGCTTTTCTCCGGCCTCTCCATCCTCGGCCGACGGTTCATCGGCCGTCCCTTCATCGCCGGTCTCGTCGGCGTTCGCGGCGGCTTCGGCGTCCTCGGGATTCTCGGCGTCCTCGGCGTCCTCCGGTGCCTGCGCGTCCTCGGCGTCCTCGGCGTCCTCCGGTGCCTGCGCGCCCTCGGCATTCTCGGGATTTTCATCATCCCCGGAAGGGTTCTCCTCCTCAGGAATCTCCTCCTCGGGCACCTCCATCGCCTCGGGCAGCGGCATGGCCTCGGGGTTGGTGCCTTGGTTCGCAAACTCCGCCTCGACGGCAGCGCGCACCTGGGCCTCCACGGCGGCGGTCACCTGTTTGCGCACCTCCGCCTCCACGGCGGCGGTCACCTGTTGGGTCACGGCGGGCTCCACCTTGGCCCGCACGGTCTGCTCGAACTGCTGCATGAGCTGGGCCTGCACGTCGGCGGACTGCATCTGCCTCTCCACCTCGGCGTCGATCATGGCCTGCACCTCGGGGGACTGCATCTGCTTGTCCACCTCGGCGGCGATGGCGGCATCATCGGGGTTGCGCACGGCGGCCTCCACCTTCTTGCGGGCGGCGGCTTCCACCTCGGCGCGCACGTGCTTGAGGATCTCGGCGTTGACCTTCTCCCGCGCGCCCTCCTCGACCTTCTGGTGCACCAGCTCGGCGGCCCCGGCCTCCACCTTTTCGCGGATCTGCTGCAGGGCGACCTTCTTCACCTCGGCGCGGACCTTCTTCTTCGCGCCCTCGTGGACCAGGCTCACCACCTGGTTGTACACGGCGTCCTCGACCTTCTTGCGCAGCTGGGCGTTGGCCTGCTCGTAGACGTAGTCCTCCACGTTGTCCAGCAGCTCCCGCTCCAGCCGGGCGATCTCGACCTCGTAGTTGTCGATGGTCAGGGTATGCAGCTTGATGTGCAGCTTGGAGAAGTCCTTCTCCTTGTCCTCCAGGCCGTCGTTGGCCTTGTCGACGAAGGCCTCGAAGATCTGGCGCGCGCCGTCCACCAGCGATTCGCTGTTGCTGTCGATCTCGGAAAGGCCCTCTGTGAGGGTGCCGATCCCCTCGTCCAGCTGCGCCGCGCCCTCGGCCAGCTCGGTGGTGCCCTCGTGCAGCGTCGCCGCGCCCTCCGCCAGCGCATTTGCGCCCTCGCTCAGCTGGCTCGTGCCGTCCTCGAGGTCGGAGGCGCCGTCGCTGAGCGTCGCCGCGCCGTCGGCCAGCGCGTTTTCGCCATCGTTCAGCGTCGCCGCGCCGTCCGCAAGCTGGGAGACGCCGTCGTTAAGCTGTGCCGCGCCGTCGTAGAGGTCGCCCGTGCCGTCGTGGAGCTGATCGGCGCCCTCCGCCAGCGCATCAGCACCCTCGCTCAGCGCCGCCGCGCCGTCCGCCAGCGCTTCGGAGCCGTCGTTAAGCTGCACCGCGCCGTCCAGCAGCAGCGTGATGGCGTCGTCCAGGTCGTCCGCCATGCCGCCCAGGTCGATGTCGATGCCGGTCTCATCGTTGATGCTCTCCAGCACGTAGCTGGTGGCGATGGTATATGTCCCGTAGAATGAGAAATCCTTCACGTCCGCCGTGATGGTGGCGGAATCGGGGATCTCGATGTCGATATCGTCGTATTCGTCCAGGTGCAGCGCCTCATACGCGCCGGGCATGCCCAGGCACACCACCGCGCGGAAGTTGCCGGCGTCCACCACCCGGCCGTGGGTGACCTCGATGTTGTCAAACACCTCTTCGTCCACGCGCATCACGGTGGCCATCAGGAAGGGGACGGGCATGGTCTCGGTGCCGCCGTTGACCGTCACCTCTTCGGAGTTCAGCGCCTTGTAGTCGATCTTGATCTCCAGCCGCCCGCTCTTGCCCCTGAGGTCGGCGGGCGCGATGGGCTCGCCGTCCAGCTTGTAGCTGAGGCGGACGCTCACCGGCAGCGGCGCGTCGGTGGTGCCCTCATAGTGGACATCCTTCCCGTCGGCGTCCCAGATGATCCTGCCGTCCTCGACGGCGTAGGTCAGATCGTCGTTGGTGCATTCGATGTCCCGAAGGATGCTGACATCCTCCAGCTTGTCCAGCTTGTCCGGGTTGTTGAGCCGCTCGCTGACGGTGATGCTGTCGGGCTTGCCCTCGGCGTCCGCCAGCACGTAGACCGTCTCCTTTTTGTCCTCCGCGAACGCGGTCAGTACCGAGCCGCAGACCATCAGCACCGCCAGACAGACAGATATGCAGCGCACAAACCTTTTATTCATGATTTCCGGCCTCCGTTTATTGATATAATCCGTCGTCGGGTTGCTGATGCGCGATGATCTTGATGGCGCACAGCGCCACGCAGAGGTTCAATATGCCCTCGGCGATCAGCGACGCCCCCAGCAGCTGGACCAGCGTCCTGCCGCTTCGGGCGGACGCGGCGGCCATCCATATCCCGGCCAGGCCCGTGAGCACGGCGAGGGCCAGTATCAGCCACCAGGTGTGGAGGCCGAAGCGCCTGGCGTCCAGCGCCGTCTGTATCTTGAACAGGCCGTCGGTGATGATCTCGATTCCCAGCGTCAGGCACACGATGTTCAGCGCCCAGCCCGGCTTCAATACGATCAGCAGCCCCAGCGCCGCCGTGAGTATGCCCAGGGCGAGGTCGTGCTGAAAGGCCAGCTGGTAGAGGTCCTTTGAATAGAACCCTATGATCCTCACGATGCCGAATACGATGAGCATGATGCCCACCAGGCGAGCCACCACGTCGGCGGAAAAGCCCGGCCGGAAAATCATCATAACGCCCACCAGACAAAACAGCGCCGAGAGGGCCATGTACCCCAGCTTCGCGGCCCTGATGATTCTTGTGGATCGCATGCCTTGTTCCTCCTGTTGTTGTACGGGATCGTAACCCCTACTCCCTACTCCCTACTGCCTACTCCCTGATCAGTCGTCCAAATCCTCCATGGTATAGGCGACGGCCTGCGCGGAGGCGATCTCCAGCTGGGCGTCCTCCATGGCGTCGGTGATGTCGGACTTGATCAGCGCGCGCTGCATGAAGCTGTTGCCGGAGGCGAGGCCGATGTTCTTGGCGGCGTCGCCGGTGACGTAGAGCAGCTTGCCGTCCGCGTCGTAGGCGGCGGAGGCGACGATGATGTCAAACACGCTCTCGGCGCCGTCGTTGGTCACGGTGGCCCGCAGCACGTTCTCGTTGTCGTCCTCGTCCTTTTTCAGGTATTCCGCGGTGGCGCCGAGGGGGCGGGCCGCGCGGTCTTCGTTCACCTTGGAGGTGATGGTCAGTTTATAGTGATCGATCTCGGCCTTGTCGTCGATGTCCTTTACGTCCTTGCTGAGCGCCAGCCAGCCGGTCTGGCCGGCCTCAAGCACCTCGGGATACAGCTTGTACTTCGAGGTGGACTCGATGGTCACGTCGGAGGGATCCTGGATCTCGAACAGCAGGTCGTTGACGGAGACGGGCTTGTCGCCGGTATTGGTGACCGCCGCGAAGTAGTACACGCGATAATCGTCGGAATGGGAGACCACGTACCAGGTCTGATCGGTGGTTTCAATGGCGCCGGATGCGCAGGCGGGCAGTACGCCGCAGACCAGGAGCATCAGAGCTGCAATCAGGGAAATCGTGCGTTTCATGTTGATAATCCTCCTTGAAATGTGTATTGGTCGATCGCATATCCTTATTCTACCTTTTTGGCCCGCCGGGTCAATGGACAAAATGGGGCGTGTGCCTAAAAAACCATTTCTTCACGTTTCCGCTCACTAAAAAGGGGCTGTCTCAAAACGCATAAATATACCGCCAAACCTTATGTAGGGGGCTGTTGCACTAACAATCAGCATCAAACAACAAAAAAAGCGGAGAACAACAAAAGAAGCGGAGAAGTTCGAGTAGAACAACTCCGCTTTTTGCTGTATAAAGGTCGTGCTGAAATACCACCCCATATCGAAGGATTCAAGGGACGTGTATCCACCCGTATCCCCGCTGAACATGGATTCGCAGTCCTCCGGGAAGTAGAGCTCCAGCGCGTCGGAGGTCCAGTACAGCGTCCCGTCGACTTTCTTGACGTAGATATTTGCCCCGAAGCGATCGTTTTTGACGCTCACCTCGGTCCAGCCGTCGGAGACGTCCGCCACGCCCTCCCAGCGTTTAATGGCCGTAATGCCCGCCTTTTTACCGTCAACATAAGCGTTCCACTTGGCCCGATCGATCATGGCGCGCAGACTCCCCTCACGGGAACCTCGGCGTCCACGTGTACCACGGGGATCGGGAAGCCGTCGGTATCGGTGATTTCGTCCCCGTTTTCATCCTTCCACACCTTAACGACGGTCAACTCGCCCTCCAGCGCACGGTCGTTGGGGATGTTGAACCTGCCGTAGCGGGCGTAGAAGGAGCGCTCCGCGGGAACATACGCCTCCTCGTCATCCGGGTCGCCGCCGATGGTGATGATATGGCCCTCCCCGGCGTTCGTCAGCGTCTTCCCTTCGCCGCTTTCGTCGGTATAGGCGATGGTCACCGCGCCGTCCTTTGCGACGGTCACGGTATAGATCGTCTCGTCGATATCGTAAGCCCGCGCAAAGCAGCTGACCTTTGCCGTTATATTCTCCATGGATCAGTATCCTCCTCCGTCATCGCGTATGCATCTCTCACATCCCCAGATTCCGCCGGGCTTCTTCGTTGTTTCCGAGGATCATGCCTGCCGTTTCGCAGGTCTGAACCTCTGCACAGCCTCCGCAGGTTTCTATCCCAATTCGACAGATGGGCGAAAGAAAGGGAAATAACTGTGCTTTTCCGTGAAGACCCGATAAAGACAAATCCCCGACCAAAGCCGGGGATTTGTCTCTCTTCAAGATCGATCTTCCGGACCGCTTATTTCAACGTCTCCGCAAAGAACGCGCCGGTGGCGTCCACCGCGTCGTACAGCGAATGCAGGTCCTCCTCGGCGAACACATTGAAGGTGTGGTCCATGCCCTCGATGAAGTGGGTCGCCGACTTCTCGTTGCTGCTGGCGGCGACGATCTTCTCGCTCCACACCGGATCGACGGTATCGTCGTTGGTGCCGGCGATGGCGAGCACCGGGCCCTTGTAGCCCTTCTCGAACTCGGCCAGCACGTCCGTATTGGCGACGTCTTCGCACCAGTCGAGGCTGACGTTCAGGTTGTCGCGCCAGTCGAACTCCATCACGAAGAAGCCGTTGGCCTTCGCCTCGTCGTAGTCCGCCTGGGCGAAGAAGCCGTCCAGCATCATGTCCGGCGCGCCGGCCCAGGTGACGATGGACTTGAAGGTCTCCGGCGCCCAGGCGCAGGCCAGCAGCGCGTCGGTGCCGCCCTGGCTCCAGCCCATCACGCCGATGGCGTCGCCGTCGATGACGTCGAGGCCCGCCATGTAGTCGGCGGCGGCCTTCGCGTCGGCCACGGCGGATTTGAAGTTGTACTCCATGTAGTCCGCGGTGCTGTCGCCGTTGCCGGGGAAGTCGATGCGGATGGTCGCCAGGCCGTACTTCGCCGCCAGCACCGGCGCGGCGTACTTGTAGCCGTTGCCGGCCTCGTCGCGGTTGGAGCCGGTGCCGTGCAGCATCACGACCGCCGGGAACGGGCCCTCGCCCGCGGGAATGCAGACGGTGGCGGGGATATCGTACTTCTCACCGGGGATGACGATGTTCTCCTCGGTATAGCTGAGCGCCTCGGCGATGTCCGCGCCCACCAGGCGTCCGCTGGTGAAGGCGTAGCCCATCGCGCCGCCGCCGTAGGTGACGTAGGCCTTGGTCTCGGAGAACAGCACGCCCATGCTGTCGGTGCCGACGGCGTACAGGCCCTCGATGGGCCGGCCCTCGGTGTTCAGCACCTGGAACTTCTCGTTGACGTCCAGGCCGCCGCAGGTGGAGTAGCACCAGGAGGAGCCCACGATGCCGATGTACGGCGCGCCGGTGATAGGCTTCAGATACTTCGGGTCCTTGCCGAACTCGGCGTCCTCGCCCGCCTCGCAGGCGGCGTTGTAGGCTTCGACCGTGGCTTCCAGCGCCTCGGGATCGAGGCCCATCTGCCCGGCCAGCTCGGCCACGGTGTCGGCTCGGAACACGTAGCCCGCGTCGATGGCGGCCTGCAGCACGGCGTCCGCGTTGTCCATCGGCACGCCGGCGGGGATGCTGGTGCCGTAGCCCAGGTAGTTGGTGGAGGGGCCGTAAGGCACTTCATCAAAGCCCTCGGTGATCAGCTTCTGCACCTGATCGTTGCCGTAGATGCTGTAGAAGTGGGGGCCGGAGATCCAGGGGTTGAACATGGACAGCGCCGTCTCGGCGGTGAAGCGCTTGGCGTCCTTGCCGACGGCCAGCGTGTCGGAGGAGATGGCCATGTTCAGCGGCAGGTCGCCCTGCGACCACACCGCCGGACGCCCGGTGGCGTAGCCGATCTCGCCCTCCACGGGCACGGTCTCGAAGCCCGGCAGGAAGCCGTCCACGCCGCCGACGTGCACCATCGGGGCCACGCTGATGTTGTAGGTCGCCGCGCCGTTTACGATGGCGGCCTCCAGCATCTTGCCGTCGTCCTGGTGCATGCCGAACAGCTTCCACTCGCCCTTGAGCGGGAAGTAGGTGTTCTCCAGGTACTTCTCCTCCATCTCGCCGCTGCCGGCAAAGCCGCCGGTGGCCAGCACGACGGCCTTCGCGCGGATGACGTACTCCTTGCCGTCCACCATGCTGTGCGCCTTCGCGCCGACGACCTTGCCGTCCTCGACGATCAGGTCGTAGGCCTCGGTCTCCAGCATGTAGGCGCCGCCCAGCTTCACGAAGTTCTCCATGCACTCCGCGAAGAAGCCCTCGGTCAGCTTCTTGCCGCCGGAGATGGGCGTGTAGGCCGCCCAGGCGTTGCCGGCGAAGCCGCTGGCCGGGTCAAACTGGAAGCCGTACTGGGTCAGCCAGTCGTCGGTGTAGCCGCTCTCGTCCAGGAACAGGCGCACCATTTCGGGCTTGGCCTGCTGCTCGCCTTCGTCGTTGGTGGTGTACTCCAGCCACGCCTGATAGAGCGCTTCCTTGTCGATCAGGTTGTCGCCCGCCTTCTTGGTGATGACCTCCTTGGTGGTGGGATCGGTCCACTCGGGGATCTCCGCCGCCACCTGGCTGGGCACGTTGATGGCCATCGGGCCGCTGGTCAAAACGGCGTTGCCGCCGAACTTCGCCGCCTTGTCGATGGCGAGCACGTTCAGGCCGTTCTCCGCGGCGCTCAGCGCGGAGGCCATGCCGGAGCCGCCCAGGCCGATCACCAGCACGTCGGCGGACAGCTCTTCGAGCGCGTCCACCTGCGGGATGCTGTGGTAGAACGCCTTCACGTCCTTCGCGTCGCCGCCCGCGGCGGTGATGGCCTGAACCAGCGCCGCCTCCGCGGCCTGCTTAACGCCGTTGCTGGTGGCCGTCGCGCCGCACACCGCGTCCACGGACACGGACTGGTACTCCAGCATGCGGGGCACCAGCGTATCCACCACGGTCTGCACCATGGCCTTGGTGTCGGAGATGTTCTCCTGGTCGACCACGATGTCCTCGATCTTATCCTCGCCGACCGTCACGGTGACCGTCACCGGCTCGCTGATTCGGAAGCCGATGCCCTGGCCCACGTACTCGCCGGGCTTCATCTTCACGGCGACCTCGCCGCTTACACCCTGCGCCTGGTCGATGCAGTCCTGCGCCGCCAGCAGGATGGCCTTGCTGGTGAAGGACGCGCCGCTGATGCCGTCCACATCCGCGCTCTGCGCCTCCAGGATCGCCGCGGGCAATCCCTCGACCGCCTTGCTCCCGACGCCGTCGGTCTCGGCGTCGCCGACGATCTGCACGTCGGTGATGCCGTTCTCGTCAAACGTCATCGTGACCGTGACGTCGCCGCCAAAGCCGGCCTCGGTCGCTTCATACGTCCCCGGCTGGTAGGCCGACTCCGCCAGCGCGCACGTTGCCAGCATGCAGAAAACCAACGCCCATGCAAGAATCTTTCTGACCATGGTAACCCTTCCCTTCTTTCTAAATCATGGCTTAACGCCATTTCAATGATATTATAACACATAAATCGGGTCATTGTCTATCTGTATTCATCATAATCCGCATGCGGGCCGGCGTCAGATATCATACTGCCGCATAGCTTATGCCAATACCCTCCCTACCCCAGCGTCGTATCCAGGATCATCATCAGCACAAAGCCCAGCGAGAACGCGACGGTGCCGATGTTGGAGTGCGCGCCCTCCGACATTTCGGGCACCAGCTCCTCCACCACGACGTACAGCATCGCCCCCGCCGCGAAGGCGAGGAAATACGGAAGGATCGGCGTCACCAGCCCCGCGGCCAGCAGCGTCACGACGGCGGCGACGGGCTCCACCGCGCCGGACAGCACGCCCATCCAGAAGGTTTTGCGCCTCGGCATGCCCTCCGCCAGCAGCGGCATGGAGACGATGGCGCCCTCGGGGAAGTTCTGTATGGCGATGCCCAGCGCCAGCGCCAGCGCGCCCGCGGCGCTGATGCCCGTACCGCCGCCCTTGAAGCCCGCATAGACCACGCCCACCGCCATGCCCTCGGGGATGTTGTGCAGCGTCACGGCCAGGATCAGCTTGGTGGTGCGCTTGAAGCCGCTGTTCGGGCCCTCGCTCTGCCGGTCCATGTGCATGTGCGGGGTGATCATGTCGAGCAGCAGCAGGAAACCCATGCCGACCAGAAAGCCGACCGCCGCGGGCACGAACGACAGCGCGCCCATCCCGTCGCTCGCCTCCAGCGCGGGCTGCAGCAGGCTCCAGAACGAGGCCGCCACCATCACCCCCGCCGCGAAGCCGGTGAGTATCTTCTGCACGCGAACGGAGAGCTGCTTTTTCAAAAGGAATACCAGCGCCGACCCCAGGGTGGTGCCCAGGAATGGGATCAGCACGCCCAACGCGATTTGTGTGTTCATACGTCTCTCCTCAGTATAACTTATGGTTCACCGAACACAGGGTACAGCAGCGCGGAGACCGACGGCGCCTGCGCCTCAGGTACGGCCGCGCGCCCTTCGCCGAAGGATCAGCAGAAGCGCCGCGGCGATCAGGGCGACGGCCAGGTACAGCGGCAGGCGGGTGGGGTCGCCGGTATTGGGGAGCTTGGTCACGGTCAGCGTGGCCGCGTCGCTGGTGACGGTCGCCCCGGCGGCGTCGGTGATCACGCAGCGGGTCTGCCTGCCGTTCCACTTCAACTTTACCTTGCTAAGCGTCAGCGTCGCCGCGTTCGCGCCGGGGACGTCCTTCCATTTCCCGCCCAGCAGCACCTGCCACCGGTATTTGTACGGGGACGTGCCGCCGGTGACGCCGACGGTGAACGTCGCGGTGCCGCCGACGGGGACCGTGACGGATCGGGGATGTTGCACGATGATCAGCGGCGCCTTGCCGAGGTAGAGCGTAAACTCGTTGTTGACGGTGGCGGTCTCCGCGACGTTTCTCGCGCTGATCACCACGCGGGCCTCCCTGTGCTGGTCGGCGTCCGGTATGAACGTCTTTAGCGGCAGCGTGATGGTGGTGGTCTTGCCCGCGGACACCGCGCTTGAATCGTAGGGCAGGCTGACGTACCGCGGCGTCCTGGCGTTGTCCAGGTACACCGCGCAGGTCAGCTCGACGGCCTCCTGGGTGGTGTGGTAGTTGTTGATGACGATGTCCAGCATGGCCGTGCCGTAGTAGTCGGTCCAGAGGCGATGCCCCACGTCGATGTCGTGCACGTCGCAGTCGATATCGACGGGCTCCGGGGCCTCGATCTGCGCGGCATAGAGCGCCTCCGCCGGCTGCCGGAGCACCAGCTTTCCCGCATTCTCATCCCATTCATAGACCAGCTTTTGTATGCCGTAATCCGCCAGGGCGGCCCCTGCTTTCCCCGTTTCGAACGGCGCGCCACCGGAGGAGGCCGCGGCGAACAGCTCGGGACGGCTCTGCGCCAGCGCGGCGGCGCCCATCCAGTTGGTGTAGGTGGACACGTTCGCCAGCCTGAGCCGCAGGTCATACCTGCCCTCCCATTCCGGGGGAATCCGGATCGCGCCGGTATAGCCGCCCAGCGCGCCGGGCACCAGCACGTTGGTGGTGAGGCGGTCGACGGTCTCGTCGCCCTTCTGCCAGCCTCCGCCTTGCGTGTACTTCCGGCTCTCCCGGGAAACGATCCACTCGTGCTGGAGGGGCGCGTAGTCAAAGTCCTTCAGGCGGTAGAACACCTGCTCGCCCTTCGCCACGGTGACGTCCCCGTCCTCGGTGTGCATGATCAGGGCGCTGTTGTCCGGATAGAGGCAATCGGCGTGCAGCGTCTCGATCTTCCGCGCCTCCGTGCCGTTCTCCATCAGCCACAGCTCCACGTCGAAGCTGCCGATGCCCATGTTGCCCTCGTTCATCACGGCCAGGTCGGTGGTGACGAATTCGCCCTGGCACACGGTGGTCTCCGTCAGCGACGCGCCCGTGAGACGCGCCGTCGGCTTGAGCGATATGGGGAAGCTGTACAGCGTCAGCGGCGTGACGGCGTGGTCCTCCTCGTCGCCCGTGTCGGGCTTGGCGGTGATGTAGCCGGTGCCGGATTCCGTCAGCATGACCTCAAAGGGCACGGACCGGTACGTCCTGCCGTTCCACGGGCTGTCCGGCAGCGTGAACTCCGCGATCACGATCTGATCGGACACGGTGTCGGCGGCGCTGTCGTAGTACACGCCGGTGATGCGCCAGATGTCCGGGTCGCTCTCCCTCCGCTTGGACACCGTGCTCAGCCAGTACAGGTATTTGGACGCGCCGAGGGTCACGGCGCGGAAGTCCGAATCGGGCAGGCTCAGGTCGTAGTCGCTGTAGCTCACGTCATACCTGAAATTGTCCTTGCCCAGCACCGTCCTCGCCCGACACGCCCTTTCTGGGCCAGCTCAGCGCGATAAAACCGGGAGAGGGGGATTTCCCCACGAAGCTGTGCGCATCGGTGGGCATCGTGTCGTACAGGCCGAGTATGCTGCGCATCTGCACGCGCTCGTGATCGTCGCCCAGCGCGTTCTTCACCGTGAAATCGCCCAGCACGTGCATGCGCGTACCGTCCCACTGGAAGTTGACGCAGCCCTTCTCGCCGGTGGCGTCGTACAGGGCGTCGCAGGAGCCCGTGACAAAGGGCAGGTTATTCTCGCTGAGGGTGAGCGAATCGATGTGCGGCTTGAGCATGACGTTGTAGCCCGTGAGGTACTGATAGGCATAGCCCGTGTTGGCGTTTACGCCGTTGCCCGCAAATCCGTACAGATTTCCGGTTCCCTCGTCATAGCCGAAGAGCACGGCGTAGCAGTAGGCATGCGTGACCCCGGTGTTGCCCGCGGGATAGCCGTCCTTCACGAAGGCGTCCGAGCAGCAGCCGACCACGGCCAGGTACGTGCCGTCGGAGAGCACGTCAAAGGCGTAGGCGTCCCTGCGGCTGATGTTTGTATTGTAGCACCAGTCCTCGACAATGCCCGTCTTGCCGGTGGCGGGCTCGAGCCAGTTGATGTTGCGGCTGGCGTACCCATCCTGGTCCGTGGATTCGCCGATGCAGAACACATAGGTGTGTTCCCCGATCTCCGCCACCCTGATGCCCGTCTGGGTGTCCGCCTCGCCCTCCATCACCCTCTTCGCCACCGGCGCGAGGGAGGGATAGCGCTCCGGCTCCAGCGGCGTCAGCGCGGCCTTGTCGGTCTCGGGCGCGTCGGCCAGCGCCGTGAACAGGTTGTGATCCGCCGCGCTCTTCATCTCATAGTTGCTGTAGATCATCCAGTAGGGCGCGCGCCAGAGCTCCCGGGAATACCTGACCCAGAACAGCTCAAAGCCGACGGAGAGGAAGAACTCCCCGTACACGGCGATGTGCGCGGGCTGCGCAGTTATGACCTGGACGATCACGTTCAGCCCGCCCGTGGCGGCGATCCATGCCGAACACAGGCCCTTGACGCCGATGCCGAAGGTGACCGTCAGCATCAGCCGGACATTGATGGTGAGGCCCTGGACGAGCGACCATTCAAAGTTGCGAAGGTTCAT
>JAFRFY010000029.1 GCA_017434085.1 Clostridia bacterium | reverse complement strand
GCGGGACGCGCGGCTTCGCGGGCTGCTCGACCGGCTGGGCGTGCCCGACCACCCGGGCCGGGAGATGCTCGCGCGCGCGGTGGGGTTGGTCTGGCGGGACCGGAGTCGGCTTCAGAACCTGCGGGACAGGGTCTATCCCGACGCGGCGAAGCCCCTCGGGCGCACCGGCGCGCAGGCGGAGCGGGCCATACGGCACGTGATCGACCTGGCCTGGCGCACGGGCGAAATCGACGAGCAGCAGCGCATATTTGGCGATACCATTGACGCAAGGCGCGGCAGGCCCACCTGCGGCGAGATGATTGCGCAGCTTGCGGACATACTCAGATGGGAGGGTTGACCATGAAGAAGATGAAGCGCGTCGTCGTGATCGTACTGGACGGCTGCGGCGCGGGCTGGCAGCACGACGCGGCCCAATACGGCGACGAGGGCGCCAACACCTTAAAGCACGTGCTGGAGCAGGCGAAGCCCGTGCTTCCGAACCTGACGGACCTGGGGCTTATGAAGATCATGGGCATGCAGCCCGCGGACGCCGACGACCCCATCGGCTGCTACGGCACGATGGTGGAGCAGGCCGCGGGCAAGGACACCACCACCGGTCACTGGGAGATCGCGGGACTGACGCTGCACAAGCCCTTTCCCACCTATCCCAACGGCTTCCCGCCGGAGGTCATCGAGGCCTTTGAGCACGAGACCGGCATGGGCACCATCGGCAACAAGGTGGCCTCGGGCACCGAGATCATCAAGGAGCTGGGCGCGGAGCACCTGCGCACCGGCAAGCTGATCATATACACCTCCGCCGACAGCGTCTTCCAGATCGCCGCCCATGAAAAGATCGTGCCGGTCTCCACGCTGTGGGACTTCTGCCGCGATGCCCGCCGCATACTGCGGGGCGATCACAACGTGGGCCGCGTGATCGCAAGGCCCTTCGAGGGCGAGGTGGGCGCGTTCGTGCGCACCGCCAACCGGCGCGACTTCTCCGTCGATCCCATCGGCCGCACCATGCTGGACGTCGCCAAGGACGCCGGTATGGACACGCTGGGCGTGGGCAAGATCGAGGACATCTTCAACCACCGGGGGCTGACGCAGTCCAACCACGCCGCGGGCAACCCCGCCTGCATCGACGCCACCATCGAGTACCTCAAAAAGGACCGCTGGAAGGGCATCATGTTCGTCAACCTCGTGGACACCGACATGCTCTACGGCCATCGCCGGGACGTGCCGGGCTTCGCCAAATCCCTGGAGGCCTTCGACCAGAAGCTGCCGGAGATCATGCGCCTGCTGGGGGAGGACGGCATGCTGATCATCACCGCCGACCACGGCTGCGACCCCGCCTATACCATGCACACCGACCACACCCGCGAGCGCGTGCCGCTGCTGGTGTGGGGGCTGAACCTGGAGGAGGGCGCCGATCTGGGTGAGCGCGACACCTTCGCCGATGTCTCCGCCACCGCGCTGGAGGCCCTGGGGCTGACGGAGAAGCTGGACGGCAAGTCGTTTTATAAGGACATCGCGCTTTAATCAACATCGTTTATTAATTTCGTGTGATATTTTACAAAAAGGGGCTTTTCATTCCCTGTACAATGGGGTACAATAATGATGTAGTTATAGGCACCGGACAAACGGTCCGATGTTGAAAACGAACTATATTTTAGGAGGTAGATTCCAATGGCTGTTAAAGTTGCTATTAATGGTTTTGGCCGTATCGGCCGTCTGGCTTTCCGTCAGATGTTCGGCGCTGAGGGCTATGAGATCGTTGCCATCAACGACCTGACCACCCCCAAGATGCTGGCGCACCTGCTCAAGTATGACTCCACTCAGGGCAACTACGCCCGCGACCACAAGGTGGACTTCACCGACAACTCCATCATCGTGGACGGCAAGGAGATCACCATCTACGCCAAGGCGAACGCCGCTGAGCTCCCCTGGGGCGAGCTGAAGGTGGACGTCGTGCTTGAGTGCACCGGCTTCTATACCAGCAAGGCCAAGGCCCAGGCCCACGTGGACGCTGGCGCCCGCAAGGTCGTCATTTCCGCGCCCGCCGGCAACGACCTGCCCACCATCGTCTACAACGTCAACCATGAGACCCTGAAGCCCGAGGATACCATCATCTCCGCCGCTTCCTGCACCACCAACTGCCTGGCCCCCATGGCCAAGGCCCTGAACGACGGCTGGGCCATCGAGTCCGGCATCATGTGCACCATCCACGCCTACACCGGCGACCAGATGATCCTGGACGGCCCGCAGCGCAAGGGCGACCTGCGCCGCTCCCGTGCCGGCGCCTGCAACATCGTGCCCAACAGCACCGGCGCCGCCAAGGCCATCGGCCTGGTCATCCCCGAGCTCAACGGCAAGCTGATCGGCGCGGCCCAGCGCGTGCCCACCCCGACCGGCTCCACCACCATTCTGAACGCCGTCATCGCCGGCCAGCCCTCCGTTGAGGAGATCAATGCCCAGATGAAGAGCGAAGTGACCGAGTCCTTCGGCTACAACGAGGACCAGATCGTTTCCTCCGACGTCATCGGCATGCGCTTCGGCAGCCTGTTCGACGCCACCCAGACCATGGTCAACAAGCTCGAGGGCGGCAAGTCCCAGGTGCAGGTCGTGTCCTGGTACGACAACGAGATGAGCTACGTCAGCCAGATGGTCCGCACCATCAAGTACTTCTCCGAGCTCAAGTAATCCCCAATAAACGCCGCGCTCCGCTTCCGTAAGGAAGCGGAGCGTTTTTATACTTCATCCGGGATGTATTCCATGATATCCTCCACCAGACAGTCCGGGGCCTTGCCTTCGCTTTACTGCATGCTCCTTAACCCTATGTTCTGCTTATAGATCGCGTAGGCATGATCCAGGATCTCCTTATCCCCCTCGTAGGTCAGCAGTTCCCGGGCCTTTTCCACGGGGTAGTAATTGCCGTTTAAGAAGCCCTGCTCGTAGGCGATGTGAAAGGCGGGGTCCTCGGCGCGCATGGCGAACCACTGTATGCGGTTGCTGATCTCGCGCCCGCGGCTCTCGGAGAAGAAATCATAGCGGGTGTTCCCGGCGATGCCGATGATCTCGGCGTGGATGCCGGCCTCGTCCTCCACGCGCCAGAGCGCCACGTCGTTGGAGCGATTTTCGCTGCGTATGACGCCCTTGGGCATCACCCATTCGCCCCGATCGCTCATCAACAGAAAGACACGATTGTCGCAGAATACGACGCCGCCCGCGCAGCTGCGAATTGCGCCAGCCATACGATCACCTTCCCTTTTCAACCATGTAGCGTCCGTCGAATGCCACTATGATAGCACAAAACCCCGTAAATTGCAAATACAAATGCTGGAGGGGGCGGGATAACCACATCTTTTTTGCTCTGACCGCAACACAGTCTTTACAAATAGCGGGGGAATGTGTTATAATGGTCGAGGTAACAAATACACCGATAGGAGGTACCCCCATGAAGAAGCTCACCGCACTGATACTGGTCCTGATGCTGGCGCTGTCCTGCTGCGCGTTCGCCGAGGGCGGCGACATCACGCTGGATGTCATCATCTGCCAGTACGGCCCCAACACCAACGACTGGTTCCTGGGCACCGGCATGAACGGCACGAACTTCGTCGACAAGTTCGAGGCCGAGAACCCGGGCATCAAGCTGAACCTGCAGGTCGTCTCCTGGAACGACGTGTACACCGAGGTGTCCACCCGCATCTCCAACAATAACGCCCCCGACATCCTGAACATCGACGTGTTCGCCAACTACGCCGCCGAGGGTCTGCTGCTGCCCGTGAAGGACTACTGCCCCGAGGAGCTGTTCAACGATTTCTTCCCCTCCTTTATCGAGCAGTCCGTGGTGGACGGCACCTGCTGGGCCGTGCCGGATCTGGCCTCCGCCCGCGCGCTGTACGTCAACACCGATATCCTGGATGAGGTCGGCATCGAGGTGCCCACCACCTGGGCCGAGCTGGAGGATGCCTGCCAGGCCATCGTCGACTTCTACGGCGGCGACGTGTATCCCTGGGGCGTCGACATGACCACCGACGAGGGCCAGGCCGCGTTCTCCTACTACGTGTGGAACAACGACGGCGGCTTCGTGGACGCCGACGGCAACGTGGCGCTGAACAGCGACAAGAACGTCGAGGCCATCGAGTTCGCCATCGGCCTGGTGAACAAGGGCTTCACCAACCCCAACCCCGCCACCCAGACCCGCTACGACCTGCAGGATATGTTCGGCGCCGGCAAGCTGGCCATGGTCATCGCCCCCAACCAGCTGCCCAGCTACCTGAAGGACAAGAACTACGAGGTCAACTTCGCCACCGCCGCGCTGCCCGTCAACGAGGGCGCGACCCCCGGCGCCACCGGCGTCATGGACCGCGTGATGGCCTTCAAGGATGATGCCTATCCCGATCAGGCCGCCCGCAACGAGGCCATCGGCAAGTTCCTGACCTTCTTCTACGCGCCCGAGAACTACGTGGGCTGGGTGTCCATGGAGGGCTTCCTGCCCGCCGTCAACAGCTCCGTCGCGGCGCTGGTCGAATCCGATCCGTCCTTCGAGGCGTGGCTGAACGTGCTGGATTCCTGCAAGTTCTATCCCACCGCGCTGGACAACTGGGATGCCATCAAGCAGGGTGTCATCGAGGTCGAGCAGTCCGCGCTGACCGGCGGCGACGTCAAGACCCTGCTGGACGAGCTGCAGGCGAAGATCGCCGGCTGATCCGTCCGCCACACCGAACCCTTTATCGCGCCGTGGCCGCCGCAGAGCATGGCGGTCACGGCGTCGTACTGTATTGTACCGACATAATCCCTGACACAGGAGACTCCCAATGCTGTCAATGATACTGAAAATGTCGGCGGTCACGGCGCTGTACGTGCTGCTGACGGCGCTGATCTGGCTGCGCGTCAGGGGGCGGAAGCGGTCCGTCGCCCAGAAGCTGTTGATCGGCCTGATCTACGGCGGGTGCGCGGTGCTGTCCACCCACTTCGGCGTGGATTACAGCCACATGATGCTCAACGTGCGCGATCTGGGGCCGCTGTCGGCGGGCCTGTTTTTCGACCCCATATCCGGCATACTGGCGGGCCTGATCGGCGGCATAGAGCGCTATATCGCCGGCACCTACTGGGGCGTGGGCAGCTACACCCGCTACGCCTGCAGCGTGTCCACGTGCCTGGCGGGCTTCGTGTCCGCGCTGATGCACATATTCATCTTCAGGCGAAAGAAGCCCTCCGCCGTCTACGCCTTCTTCATGGGCGCGGTGATGGAGGTCTTTCACATGTACGCGGTGTTCATCACCCACCGCGACGATATGAACATGGCCCTGTACGTGGTCAGGGTGTGCGCCGGGCCGATGATCATGTTCACCGGTCTGGGCATGGCGGCCTCCTCCGTCGCGCTGCAGGTGTGCGCGAGGGAGTGGAGGAACCCCTTCCGCAGGGTGAGCGCCGAGGAGGTCCCGGTCTCCCAGCGGTTCCAGTTCTGGCTGTTCGCGGTGACCAGCGCCATACTGACGCTCAACCTGCTGTTCGCCTTCGGCTTGCAGACCCAGATCGCCATACAGGACGCGAGGGACACGCTGGTGAACGTCTCCGGGGACATCCGCGACACCTACGTGAAGCTCAAGCAGACCGAGGACAACACCGACGCCCTGGCGGGGGAGACGGCGCGCACGCAGGCGCTGGCCATCGCGGAGGCGGTGGAGCGCCTGGGCGGCGTGGAGCACGCCGACGCCGCCTTCCTGGAGCGCATGCGGGAGGTATACCGCCTGGTGTCCGTGGCCAGCGTGGGCGCGGACGGCAAGCTCATACAGTGCGCCGGCGATGCGCCGTCCTACGCGGCGATGCTGGGGGACGTGCTCTCGGGCGCGTCGGAATCCATGGCGCTGAACCCCTCCACGGTGCGGGCCGTCGCGGGCGCGCGCTGCGGCACGGGCATGATCCGGGTGGTCGTGGACAAGGACCAGCTCGCCGAGGCACTGAACCTGTCCGGGCTCAACGAGGCGCTGTCCTACTTCCACGTGGGCCAGACGGGCAGCTTCGACATCATACGCTCAAACGGGCTCGTCACGGCGGGCGAGCACCGGGATTCGACCCTGACCACCGACGCCATCCGGACCCTCGCGGCCCAGCCCACGGAGGTGTTCTTCCAGGCGGACCTGCTCGGCACCGAGGCGCTGTGCCGCACGGAGGACCTGAGCGACGACCTCAGGCTGCTGGCGCTTCTGCCCATGGACGAGGTCTACGCCAACCGGGACGCCCAGGCCTATGAATCCGGGCTGGCGGGCATCATACTGTTCACGGTGATCTACGTGCTGATCTCCCAGCTGGTGCAGGCCATCGTGGTCAACAACCTGCAGCTGGTCAACGCCTCGCTGCACCGCATCACCCGCGGCCACCTGGACGAGGTGGTGTGCGTGCGCAATTCCTCCGAGTTCGCCTCGCTGTCCAACGACATCAACCAGACGGTCAGCGTGCTCAAGGGCTACATCGCCGCGGCGGAGAAGCGCATCGAGCAGGAGCTGGAGTTCGCCCGCACCATACAGGACTCCGCGCTGCCCAAGAATTTTACCTTCCCCCGGCGCGACTTCGAGCTCTACGCCGCCATGGATCCCGCCAAGGAGGTGGGCGGCGACTTCTACGATTTCTTCTTCGTGGGCGACGACCGGCTGGCGCTGGTGATCGCGGACGTGTCCGGCAAGGGCATCCCGGCGGCGCTGTTCATGATGCGCGCCAAGACCGCCATCCGCGGGCTGGCGGAGTCCGGGCGGGAGCCCTCGGAGATACTCTACCGCGCCAACAACACGCTGTGCGAGGGCAACGACGCGGAGATGTTCGTCACCGTCTGGCTGGGGATCATCGACCTCAGGACCGGGCGGATGCAGTGCGCCAACGCGGGGCACGAGTACCCGGCGCTGATGCGCTCAGGCGGCGAATACGCGCTGTTCAAGGACCGGCACGGCCTGGCGCTGGCGGCCATGGAGGACATGCGCTTCAAGGGCTACGACCTGCAGCTTGAACCGGGGGACCGGCTGTTCGTGTACACGGACGGCATCCCCGAGGCCATCGACGAGAACACCGAGCAGTACGGTACGCAGCGGCTGGTGGACAAGCTCAACGCCACCCGGGGCGAGCCCCTGCGGCAGGTGCTGCCCGCGATCAGGCGGGATATCGCCGATTTCGCGGGAGGCGCGGAGCAGTTTGACGACATCACCATGCTGGGCTTTGCCTACTATGGTTCGGAGAAAGGCGGTGACGGACATGAAGGAACTGACGCTTGACGCGAAGATCGAGAACATTCCCTCATTGACGGCGTTCGTCGACGAATGGCTTGAGGGGCTGGAGTGTCCGATCAAGGCGCAGATGCAGATCGACGTGGCCGTGGACGAGATATTCTCCAACATCGCGCAGTACGCCTACGGGCCGGAGGGCGGTACGGCCGTGATCCGGCTGGAATTCGACGCCGCGGACCGCACGGCCATGATCAGCTTCATCGACAGCGGCGTGTCCTACGACCCGCTGTCGAAGGCGGACCCGGACGTCACGCTGTCCGCCGAGGAGCGGGAGATCGGCGGGCTGGGCATCTTCCTGGTCAAAAAGACCATGGACGCGATGGAGTACCGCCGCGAGGACGACCGCAACATGCTGACCATCCACAAACGCATATAGGAGGGCATGGACATGAAGATCAACAAGAACCTGGAGGGCAACACGCTGACCCTCGCGCTGGAGGGCCGGCTGGACACCACCACCGCGCCGGACCTGGAGCAGGCCATCAAGGCGGAGCTTAACCGTGTGGACGCGCTGGTCCTGGATTTCAGCAAGCTGGAGTACATCTCCTCCGCCGGGCTGCGCGTGCTGCTGTCCGCCCACAAGGCCATGGCCCAGAAGGGCGGCATGAAGGTGACGCACGTCAGCGAGATGGTGATGGAGGTATTCGAGGTCACCGGCTTTTCGGACATACTGAACGTGGAGTGACGGCGGATCTGTACCGACGCGATTACACAGTGAGGAGCCTGGATTATGAACCACATACCGATACGGCACAAATGGGAGCCCTACGTGTGGCTGCTGCCCAGCCTGCTATTGATGAGCGTGTTCGTGGTGTTTCCCATTTTCATCGTGTTCAAGCTCTCGCTGAGCGACATCTCCAAGTCGGGCATCGTGGGCGGCCTCAACCACTTCGCCAACTTCAAGGCGGCGTTTAAGGACCCGGCGTTTCCCGTGGTCATGAAGAACACGCTGGTGTGGGTGGTGTCCGTGGTGGGGCTGTCCACGCTGCTGGGCTTCATCACGGCCATGGTTTTGAACGCGCCCTTTAGGGGGCGGAAGATCGCCCGGTCCATCGTGGTGTTCCCCTGGGCCACCTCGCTGGTGATCCAGGCGTCCATATGGAACTACATCATCAAGTACGAGTACGGCAACCTGAACAACGTGCTGATGAACCTGGGGCTTCTGCGCACCGCCGTCAACTGGCGGGCGACGTATCAGATCGAGTTCGCCTGGGAGTGCGGCATCGGCATATTCGTGACGATCCCCTTCGTGGCGTTCACGGTGCTGGCGGGGCTTCAGTCCATCGACGACGCCTACTACGAGGCCGCCACGGTGGACGGCGCCGGGTTCTGGAAGAAGCTCAGGCACGTGACGATACCGCTGGTGAAGCCGTCGCTGACGGTGTCCACGGTTTTGAACATCATCTACGTGTTCAACTCCTTCCCGATCATCTATACCATCACCAAGGGCGCGCCGGCCAACAAGACCGACACGCTGGTCACCTTCCTGTACATGCGGGCCTTCTACGACAACCAGAAGGGCGCGGCCACGGCGATGTCGGTGATCGGCTTCGCCATACTGTGCGTGGCCGCCGGGGCCTACATGATGATCGCCATGCGGAAGGAGGAAGCGCTGTGAAGACCTCCGAAAAGATCCGCGCGACCAACCTGCGAGCGCTGGCCGCCTGCGCGCTGGCGTTCATACTGTGCCTCATACTGCTGAGCCTGCCGGTGTACGATTTCTCCGCCACGGTGTTCACCAAGAAGTCGGGCAACACCTTCGTGGGGGACGAGAAGTACCTCGCCGTCCGCGCCGAGGTGGAGGCGGCGGCCCAGGCCCGGGCCGGGGAGACCGGCAGCATGCCGGAGATCGTGGAAAACGTCACCGAGCGCACCAATTCCAAGGGGGAAAAGACCTCCATGGTGGCCTTTGAGGTGCGCGAGACCATGCGCCGCACCGGCTGGGACTTCATGCGCTCGGGGCTGGCCTCCGGGCGGGTGCTGCTGGCCGTGCTGATCTGCGCCGCGGCGTCGCTTCTGTGCGCGGCTGCCGGGGCCATGGCGGACCTGTCCACCGACTGGGCCGCGCTGACCGGCGCGCCGCGGGT
>JAFRFY010000028.1 GCA_017434085.1 Clostridia bacterium | reverse complement strand
GGCAATGTTGTCCAAATCCACGTCCGGGCCCAGGGGCTTGCCCTTGGAATGTACCTTCAAAATGGCGATGCGGCCGTTCACGTCGGGATAATTCACCGTCACCTGGTGGTCAAACCGGCCGGGTCGCAATAGCGCCGGGTCAAGGATGTCCCGCCGGGTGGTGGCGGCCAGGACAATCACACCTTCAGTGGCGGTGAAGCCGGCCATTTCCACCAGCAATTGGTTCAGGGTCTGTTCGCGCTCGTCGTGCCCGCCGCCCAGGCCCGCGCCGCGGTGACGGCCCACGGCGTCGATTTCGTCGATGAACACGATGGCGGGGGCGTTCTTTTTGGCCTGGTCGCACAGGTCGCGCACGCGGCTCGCGCCGACGCCCCCGCACCTCTCCCCGACGGCCGAGCCGGAGATGGTGAAGAAGGGCACCCCGGCCGCGCCGGCCACGGCCCGGGCCAGCAGGGTCTGGCCCGTGCCGCGCGGGCCCACCAGCAACACGCCCGTGGGGATGCGCGCACCCACCTTGGTGAAGCGCTGGGGGTTTTTCAGAAACTCCACGATCTCCTTGAGCTCTTCCTTTTCCTCGTCGGCGCCGGCCACGTCGTTGAAGGTGACCTTGTTGCCGTTGGGGTCGGTCATGCGGGCCCGGGACTTGCCGAAGCTCATCATGCCCTTGCCGCCGCCGGTCTGCTGGCGCATCAGGAAGTACCACAGCGCGCCGAAGAGCACCATGGTGATCAGCAGCGGCACCCATTCCACCCACCAGGCCGCCTGGGCGGGCAGCTTGGAGGTGATGTTGAATTCGTACTCCGTGGGGCTGACCTTGCGGCCCAGCACGCTTTCATAGATGGCGCTGACGTCGGCGTAGAACTGGGCCTCGCTGGGGAGGACGCAGGTGATGTCGTAGTTGCCGGTCAGCTCGTAGCTGGCCTGGTTCTCCTCGGTGACGCCCATCAGCGTGTTGGACTGTATCACCACCGTGGAGAGGGTCATGCCCTTCTGCTCCTCGGGAAGGGTTTCGCCCTGGCTGTGCCGGAGGTCGGCCTCCACCCACTCCAGCAGCGTGGAATAGCTGATGGACTTGGGTTGAGCGCCGGTGCCGTCGGTCAGCATGTGCACCACCAGCAATATCACCGCCAGCAGCAGCAGGTACATCAGCGGCCCTTGAAGGACCTTGCGCAGGGGTTTCTTGTTCAAAACGGGGTTCCTCTCTTTCGGAAGACGGCTTTATGGCCGTTCTTTACAGCGGTATTATAACCGCTTTTTCGTCGGGATGAAAGTACAAATCAGTTATTTTCGTACACGGAGGGCTTCAAAACGCCGATGTAGGGCAGGTTGCGGTAGGCCTCGTCGTAGTCCAGGCCGTAGCCCACCACGAAGGCGTCCTCGATCTCAAAGCCGGAGTAGTCCGCCTTGAGCGTGATGCCGGGGGCGCGGCGGGCGGGCTTGTCCAGCAGCGTGCAGATCCTGATGGACTTCGCCCCGCGGGCGGAGAGCATGCGGGACAGGTAGCTCAGCGTGAAGCCGGAGTCGATGATGTCCTCCACGATGACGGCGTCCCGGTGCTCGATGGAGCCGGACAGGTCCTTGCGGATCTCCACCTCGCCGGAGGACTTGGTGCTCCTGCCGTAGCTGGAGACCGCCATGAAGTCCATGGTCAGCCGTATGGGCATGGCCCGCAGCAGGTCGGCGAAGAACATGGTGGAGCCCTTCAGTATGCAGATCATCACGGGGTTCTTGCCCGCGTAGTCCGCGGCAAGCTGGGCGCCCAATTCCTTGACGCGGCTTTGAATCTGTTCCTCGGTCAGCATGATCCTCTCGATGTCATTCCGCATGATGCTTACCTCCGTTGTATAGTATTGTATCGCATTCACATTCCAGCCGCACGGCGCTGTCGCCGGGTTTTACCGACGCCTCCTGCGAGATGCCCAGCCCGCACACCCAGTGCACGCGGCCGCCCACGGCCACGAGGGGCACAGCATCCCGGAGCGGACGGTCGATCTTTTTGTCGATGAAGTAATCCGACAGCAGCTTGTCGCCGCCGCCCAGCGGGCGTATGCGGTCGCCTTCCCGCCGGGTGCGCACCACCGCGCCGTGAAGCGCCGCGGCGTTCAGCACCTGCCGCCAGGGGTCGTCCCGTATGGGCACGGGCGCGCAGGGCGTCGCCGCGATGCGGCAAAGCGACGGGCAAAGCGTTTCGCCATCCAGGGACAGCGGTACCGGCGGGATTGCCGCAGGCTGTTTTGGGACAAAATACAGACGATCTCCCGCGCGCTCGGCATACCGGTTTTTGCCGATGTCGATCTTGCCGCGGGGCGCATGGCACAGCGCCTCCAGCGCGTTGAGGCCGTCCCAGTCCACAGCCTCCGGACAGGCCGCGCGGATCGCCCGCCGGAGTACCGCCCGGTGGGGAAGGTCGGTAAGCTCCAGCCACGACAGGCGGTCGCTGCCGAAGCGGTTTTTTTCAAGATATGCCCGCGTCAGATCAGCGAGGCAGTCGCTCTCGATCTGCGCGGCGGAGGCGTAGCGCGCCGCCGCACGGACGAACTGGGGATAGCTTTTCTCCAAATCGGGGATCACATGCGCGCGGATGGCGTTGCGGGGGTTGTCGTCGATTGAGTTGGTGAAGTCCTCCCGCCACGAAAGGCCGTTTGCCTTGAGGTATTCGACCAGCTCGGCCTTGCGGAACGGAAGCAGCGGCCGGTAGAGGTCGCCCGACAGCGCCTGCATGCCGCCGATGCCCTCGGGGCCCGTGCCGCGGGAGAGGTGCATCAGCACCGTCTCGGCCTGGTCGTCCATGTGGTGGGCCAGGGCGATGTAGTCCGAGCGCGTCTCGGCTTTGCACTGTCGAAGCCATTCGTAGCGCAGTTCTCGGGCGACGGTCTCCAATCCCATGCGCCGCTTTATGGCCTCGGCGGGCACGTCCGCGCGCCTGCACAGGAAGGGGACGTCAAATTTTTCGCACAGCGCGCGGCAGAAGGCGGCGTCCTCCGCGCTCTCGGGGCGGATGCCGTGGTCCAGGTGGGCGGCGAACAGCGTAAGGCCGTATACCTCCCGAGCCCGGGAGAGCATCGACAGAAGCGCCACCGAGTCCGCACCGCCGGACAGCGCGACCAGCAGCCGCCTGCCCCGCACCGCGGAGCAATCGGGGGTAAGCATCGTCTCCCTGCGCATGAAAGGACCCTCCATAATCCCTTCAATTATACTCGCTTTATCGAAATATAGCAACTGGTTTTGAATCAAAAAAGGCATAAATGTGGTAAAAAGCGGTTAAAATCATAATACAGAGGAAGAAATTGCCAATCCGCCACGCCCGGGAGCTTTTCAACAGCGCGCCGCCATGGATTCCCACCGCGCGGCACAATTGCCAGCATGCCGCGCCATGCCGTCGGCAAATTTAAGGCGGGGGCGAACAGAGCTGGAAAATGGAGGGATGCGACATGAGGGATTTGAGCAGGCGGCGGCTGACGGCGCTGCTGGCGGCCTCGGTGACCGCGCTGATGCTGTCCGGCGGTATGGCGCCGGTGGCGTCGCTGCCGCGCAGCATCGTGGTGCGCTCCGGCAGCGCCACGGAGATGCCCACGGCGGCGTTCTTGAGCGCGCGCGTCGATTCGGGCGACGCGGACCTGAGCGGCGGGCCGGGCGGCATGGCGCTTCGGGCGGGGGACGCGGGCAGCGCCCGGCTGACCTACAGCCTGCTGGGGGTGCTGCCCGTCAAGACGGTGAACGTGTCGGTGGAGCCGGAGCGCGTGCTGATGCCCGGGGGACAGTCCGTGGGCATCGCCATCGACACCGAGGGCGTGATCGTGGTGGGGGCGTCCGACCTGGGGCAGACGCCCAGCCCCATCCGCGCGGCGGGCATCAAAACGGGGGACATCATCAAAAGGGTGAACGGCCAGTCCGTCGAAAGCGCCGAGGCGCTCTCCGGGATGGTGGACGGCGGCGAGACGCTTAAAGTGGACGTCGAGCGCGGCGGCGAGACCGTGACGAAGGACGTCACCCCCGCGCTGGACGGCCGCGACGGGCGCTGGCGGCTGGGCGCGTGGGTGCGCGACAGCACCGCCGGGGTGGGCACGCTGACCTTCACGGACCCCGAGACGGGCCTGTTCGGGGCGCTGGGGCACGCCATCACCGACGTGGACACCAGCGTCACCATGCCCGTGGGCCGGGGGGAGCTTTATGAGAACCGGGTGGTGGACGTGTCGCCCAGCGCCCAGGGCGCGCCGGGGGAGCTGACGGGGGATTTCGTGTTCCATCCCACCGCTATCGGCGCGGTGACCCGCAACACGGGGCGGGGCATATTCGGCAGCATGGACGTTCAGACGGTCAGCGAACGCTACCCGGAGGGGCTGCCTGTAGCTCCGAAACATGAGATCCACACCGGCCCGGCCACGCTGTTGACCACGGTGGACGGCGGGGAGGTGGGCGAGTACGGCTGTGAGATCGTGCGCCTGAACGACAAGGGCGGGGACGCCCGGGACATGGTGATCCGCGTGACCGACGCGGCGCTGCTCGAAAAGACCGGAGGCATCGTGCAGGGCATGTCGGGCAGCCCCATCATACAGGACGGGCGGCTGGTCGGCGCGGTGACCCACGTGATGGTCAACGACCCCAGGATGGGCTACGCCATCAGCCTGGAGGCCATGCTGGAATCGGCGGCGGCATGACCTGTGAGCGCGGGACGCAAAGTCCCGCGCTCATTATTTCAACAGTAAAATACCGACGTCGGTATTTTACTGTTGAAATATGTATTATCCTCATCCCTTGCCATGTGTATTCAAAAACACAGATATCATGTGAAAAAGTACAAAATACAACAACGCATATTGACAATTTCATGGTCGAATGCTATACTATTTTAAGTAGAGATTAGGGGAATATGAAGGCATTTGGACATCAATGGGGTTATCTGGGGACATCCCGTCCTCTGTTATAACGCAAAAAACAAGGAGGTAACCGTAATGAAGAAAGTCCTGGTTATCATGCTGGCAGTCATGCTGGCGCTGTCCTGCTTCTCCGCGATGGCGGAGATGAAGGATGAGTACGACGTGCGCGTGCTCGTCTGGAAGTTTGACGATGCCTACGGCTCTTCCGTCCGTCAGGGCATGACCAAGTGGGCCGAGCTGGTCGGTCAGGAGCTGGGCTGCAAGATCAACCTCACCATGTACGACGCCGCCGACGATATGGGCAAGCAGAAGGAGCAGGCGACCCAGATCGTGGGCGAGAACCCCGATTTCGTCATCATCAACCTGGCTGAGGTCGCTTCCGGCCAGACCCTCGTGGATCTGTTCAAGGATGCGGGCATCCCCTTCCTGTTCTACAACAAGCCCCCGACGGACGAGACCTATGACTCCGTGGTGAAGGACTCCGGTTCCTTCTTCATCGGCACCCTGGCCCGCGAGGCCGGCGACATGCAGGGCGAGATCCTGTATGACCTGTGGACTGCCGATCCCTCCAAGATCGACCTGAACGGCGACGGCAAGGTGCAGTTCGTCGAGTTCGAGGGCGAGCCCAACAACGCCGAGGCCATTGCCCGTTCCCAGTACTCTCAGGAGACCGCCGAGGCCCTGGGCGTGCCGATGGAGATGGTCGTGGACGACTGGATCGTCGCCAACTGGGATACCGCGCAGGCTCAGGAGAAGATGCTGGCCACTTGGGCGGCCCATCCGGAGATCGAGCTGGTCTTCGCCAACAACGACCAGATGGCGACCGGCGTCATCGCCGCGCTGAACCAGTCCGGCTACAACACCGGCAACGAGGGCGATCCCTGCATCACCGTCATCGGCGTTGACGCCGTGGACGAGGCCATCGAGGCCATCAAAGCCGGCAAGATGACCGCTACCGTCAAGCAGGATGGCGACGCCATGGGCGAGGCCAACATCCGCTTTGCGATGAACTACCTGATCAACGGCAAGTGGATCGACGGCCTGGATCAGTACAAGCTGAACGACGACGGCGTGTCCACCTTCATTCCGTATGCCAAGATCACCCAGGAGAACGTGGGCTGATTTTTCGACAAATCAGTTGCACACTCTGATCTGTCGGTTCCGACAACGCACGTTGTCGGAACCGATTTGGGATTGTAGAGGCGGCATTGTACCGCCCGTATACGCCATGGGCGGCAGAGTGGCGCCTCTATGAGGCGAATAAAGACAATACGAATTCCGCGAAAAGTGGTGAGGTAAATCATGTCCGAACAGCAGTATCTGCTCGAGATGCTGGATATTGACAAGCACTTTCCCGGCGTCAAGGCGCTGGATCACGCAAAGCTGCAATTGAAGGCGGGCACGGTTCATGCGTTGATGGGCGAAAACGGCGCCGGCAAGTCAACGCTGATGAAGTGCCTGTTTGGCATTTACACCCGTGACGGCGGCACCATTACCATGAACGGCCAGCCGATCACCTTCACGAGCCCCCGCGACGCGCTGGACAACGGCGTGGCCATGGTGCACCAGGAGCTGAACCAGGTGCTCAGGCGCTCCGTCATGGAGAACGTGTTCCTGGGGCGCTTCCCCAAGACGAAGCTGGGCACGGTGGATTCCCGCAGGATGTACCAGGAGACCAAGGCGGTCTTCGAGAAGCTGGAGATCGACGTGGACCCCCGCGCCATCATCGGCACGCTGTCCGTCTCCAAGCGCCAGATGGTGGAGATCGCCAAGGCGGTCTCCTACAACGCCCGTATACTGGTGCTGGATGAGCCCACCTCGTCGCTTACGGAGGATGAGGTCGAGCACCTGTTCCGCATCATGAACCGGCTGACCGCCGAGGGCGTGGGCATCATCTACATCTCCCACAAGATGGACGAGATACTGCGCATCTCCGACGACGTCACCATCATGCGCGACGGCCAGTGGGTGGCCACCCGCCCGGCCAACGAGCTCAACACCGACGAGATCATCCGCCTGATGGTCAACCGCGAGATGTCCAACCGCTTCCCGCCCAAGAACAACCACCCGGGCAAGGTGCTGCTGGACGTGAAGAACCTGACCGGCATGTACGAGCCCACCTGCCACGACGTGAGCTTCCAGCTCCACGAGGGCGAGGTGCTGGGCGTGGCGGGCCTGGTGGGCTCGCGGCGCACGGAGCTTCTGAACACGCTGTTCGGCTACTTCACCAAGGGCGGCGGCGAGGTCGACATGCGCGGCAAGCGCATCGAGAACGTCACCACCGACGAGGCCCGCGCCAACGGCTTTGCCCTCATCACCGAGGAGCGCCGCGCCACAGGCATATTCGGCGAGGCCAGCATACTGTTCAACTCCATCATCGCCAACGTCAACGCCTACGGCAAGCCGCTTTTGTCCGGCAGCAAGATGGCCAAGGACACCGCGTGGGTCATCGATTCCATGCGCGTCAAGACGCCGTCCCAGCGCACCCACATCAAGAGCCTCTCCGGCGGCAACCAGCAGAAGGTCATCATCGGCCGCTGGCTGCTGACCCAGCCGGATGTGCTGCTGCTGGATGAGCCGACGCGCGGCATCGACGTCGGTTCCAAGTATGAGATCTACGAGCTGATCCTGAACCTGGCCGAACAGGGGAAGGGCGTCATGATGGTTTCCTCCGAAATGCCCGAGCTGCTGGGCATCTGCGACCGGATACTGGTCATGTCCAACGGACGGCTGGCCGGCATCGTGGAGCGCGGCGTGGACTTCGGCGGCATCCCCGGCGAACAGGAAAAGATCATGGCACTGGCTGCCAAGTATGTGTAAAGCGTTTGGAGGGTAACAACGATGAAAAAGAGAATCTCCAGCATCGTCATGCTGGTCGTGCTGATCATCGGCATCGCGCTGACGGCCTACGGCGTCACCGGCCGCAACATCTACGACAATGCCGCCGCCATGATGGGCTCCAACAAGAAGGACGCCATGGGTTTCATACAGGACCCGTCGACGCTGACCGCCGTGGGCAATGTCAACGACATCGGCGCGGACAAGGTCAAGAGCTTTTTGAAGGGCCTGGGCCTGGACGCCGCGAAGGTGGACGCCGCGGTGGACGCCCGCGCGAACTATGAGTCCGCGGTGGCGGGCGCGAAGGACCGCGACACGATGCTCGCCTACGCCCACGGCGTGGACGAGACCATCACCGAGGAGACCTACGCCGACCTGGTGAAGGACGCCGCCCGTTTCGAGCAGATGAAGAAGGACTACGCCCTTGAGAAGGTGGGCGTGGACGAGGCCGCGTTCGCCGAGCTCGAGGCCAACACCGCGCTCATCGAGCTCTACCGCGAGGGCGTACCCGGCATACTGAACAACAGCCACATGACCAACGCCGTGCCGGTGATGTTCGTGGGCATCATACTGATCGTGGCGGCGGGCGCGTACTTCCTGATCCTCTCCATGAGCCTGAAGCCCCGGGCCCGCACCCGCGCGGCCAACCCCAAGGTGGAACGGATCACCACCTTCCTGCTGAACTACGCGCTGTTCATCATACTGGGCCTGATACTGATCATCGTGTCCATCATACGGCCCAACTTCCTGTCGATGTCCAACATACTGAACATACTGCAGAACGCCTCCACCAAGGGCATACTGGCGCTGGGCTGCGCGGGACTGATCGTGCTGGCCGGCACGGACCTGTCCATCGGCCGCGTGCTGGGCCTGTCCGCCGCGGTCACCGCGTCGCTGGTGCAGTCCGCCAGCTACGCCTCCCGCATGTTCCCCACCATCGTGCAGCCCATGAGCGGCATCATGCTGTTCATACCGCTGTTCGCCTCCATGGCGGTGGCCGTGCTGTTCAGCATGATCAACGGCTTCGGCGTGGCAAAGCTGCACCTGCACGCCTTCATCGTCACGCTGGGCACCCAGCTGATCGCCTACGGCGCGAACTGCCTCTACATCGAGTCCCAGCCCTCCGGCACGGCGCAGGCCCTGTCCACCTTTGACCAGGGCTTCCTAAACGTCGCCGCCGGCGCGTTCAACATCGGCTCCGTACGCATCCCCGTGGTGGTCATCTACTTCGCCATACTGGCCATCATCGTGTGGGTCATCTGGAACAAGACCACGCTGGGCAAGAACATGTTCGCCGTGGGCGGCAACACCGAGGCCGCCGCGGTCTCCGGCGTGAACGTGGCCAAGACCATCATGCTGGTGTACCTGATGGCCGGCCTGCTCTACGGCATCTCCTCCTTCCTGGAGGCGGCCCGCATCACCTCCGTCGGCGCGAACACCGGCTTGAACTACGAGACCGACGCCATCAGCGCGGTCGTGGTCGGCGGCGTGTCGTTCTCCGGCGGCGTCGGCACCATACAGGGCGTCGTGATCGGCGCGATCATCCTCCAGGCCATCGTGTACGCGCTGCAGTTCCTGGGCGTCAACCCGTACATCCAGTACATCATCCGCGGCCTGATCATCATCCTCGCGGTGTCCATCGACGTGCGCAAGTACATCGTGAAGAAGTGATATGGGCGATCTGAACCGACAGGACCGCGAGGCGCGGGAGCGCATGGCGGCGGCGGAGAGGCAGTCCGAGCGGCAGTTCTCCGCCGACCCCGCGAGGCCCCGGCGCTACAAGCTCTATGATAAAATCGCGGCCAGGGTTTCCGTGACCACCATGAACGTCATCATCGGCGCGACGGTCGTGCTGCTGGTGCTGGCGGTGGTCATAGGCATCGCTACCGGGAATCCGCAGTAAAATGATTACGGGGCTTCCGTTGAGGAAGCCCCGTTTTATTATGCCATCTTCTGCAATTCATCCCTCAGCTTGACGATGATCTTCTTTTCGAGTCTCGATATGTAGCTTTGCGAGATGCCCATCATGTCGGCGACCTCCTTCTGGGTGTGCTCCTTGTCGCTGCCCAGGCCGTAGCGCAAACCGACGATGGTCTTTTCTTTTGAGGACAGCGCGTCGATGGCGTGGTGCAGCATCTGCTTTTCGATGTCCGCGTCCAGGTCCTTGCTGACCAGGTCGGGCTCGGTGCCCAGTATGTCCGAGAGCAGCAGCTCGTTGCCGTCCCAGTCGGTGTTGAGCGGCTCGTCAAAAGAGACTTCGGTCTTTAATCGGTTGGTTTTGCGCAGCACCATCAGGATCTCGTTCTCGATGCAGCGGGAGGCGTAGGTGGCCAGCTTGATGTTCTTGTCCGGGTCGAAGGAGTTCACCGCCTTGATCAGCCCGATGGTGCCTATGGAGATCAGGTCCTCGATGCTGATGCCGGTATTTTCAAACTTCCGGGCGATGTATACCACCAGCCGCAGGTTGCGCTCGATCATGGTGGCGCGGGCCACGGTATCGCCCTGGTTGGCGCGGCGCATCAGCGTCACCTCCTCCTCGCGGGACAGGGGCGGCGGCAGCAGGTCCGTCCCGCCGATGTAGCACACGGAGCCCCTGCGGATATGTACGATCAGACCGAATATGGATTGCCGAACGGATTTCATGGCCATGGGAACGCCTCCTTTTTGGATTCACTCAGTGTAGGCAACTGTTCAATCCGGCGGGCGATCAGGGGATCGCCCCTACGGATAACGGGCTGTTGTAGGGGCGATGCCCTCATCGCCCGTTTGAAACACGCGCCGGACTGAACAGTTACCAGTGCAGTATGTATTCGGCGGGGGCCAGCGCCTGCGCGGGGCCGGGCAGGCAGGCGGGGTACACGGCTACCCAGCTGTCCGGGGCGCGCTGCCGGCGGCCCTGGGCGTCGATGAATATGTCGTCCGGGCGAAAGCACCGAAGCGTGCCCGCCCCGCCCACGGAGCCGTAGGCCACCCGCCGGAACCCCCTGTCCGGCAGCACGTCCTTGAGCAGGTGGGCGCTGGCCACCAGCACGGGCTGGCCGGACAGCGGTTCGGTGAGCCGGTTGCCGGTGTCGATGCAGGCGCGCAGCACCGAGGTCCGCCCGCGGTTGACGATTTCGATGCGCGCGGGCGTCTCCGAGAGGCACCGCCGCCGGAGCCGGTTGGCCAGCGCGTACACCCGCGGCGCCGCGATCACGGCCAGGACGGTGTGACGGCTATACGCCGCGCATGTGCCCGTCACGATGGCGGCAAACGCCAGCGAAAGGGCGAACGCGCAGAGCGCCCGGGGGTCGGCGCGGCGGGTGACCAGCATGGACAGGGGGATCAGCAGTATACACTGCACCGGGTGCCCGGAGAGCCCGGGCACGGCCCGCGCCAGCGTGCCGAAGGCCGCCGCCAGGGCCGCCGCCGGGGCGACGCGCTTGAGCCTCAGGCACCCCAGAACCCCCGCCGCGGCGGCCAACAGGGAGAAGTCGGCCAGCAGGTTGATGAGGAAGTAGAGCTCGACGCTCACTTAAATCACCTCGCTGAACCATGATACGAAAAACGGCGGACAATCTCAAGAAATCGGCGTCGAAGGGCGACATGAAAATATCGACAATCGATGCGCCGTGATTTAAGATCGCCCGCCGTTTTCGACAATTTCGGCCCTCCCGTAGCCTCCGGCGGGCGGAATGTGACCGGCGCGCGGCGGTGCGGCGCGGCGAAAAGCCCGTCAAACCGGGGCGTCCCGGCGGGGCGTCGGGGGATTTCGCGGTTTTGTCGACGGATTGCGCCAATATTGTGAAAGCGCGGAAGGGAAGCGTTTTTTTCGACAGCTTTTTCGGAACCTCCGGGCGTGTAAAGTCATAGGATGGCACGGAGGCGGTGGATATGAACTTTTCGGAGATTCGGGAAAAGGACGTCATCAACATCCGGGACGGCCGGAACCTGGGCAAGCCCATCGACCTGGTCCTCAACGAGGAGGCCTGCATCGACGCGCTGGTGGTGCCGGGGTCGGGCGCGGGCTTTCTGAGCTTTTTAAAGCCCAACCGGGAGGGCTGCGCCATCGACTGGCGCAAGGTTCGGCGCATCGGGGACGACGTGATACTCGTCGACACCGAGCTGAATGTTGATAATCTGTAAAGATGGGAAAAAAGCGGCGGCCGGGGCTATGCGACCGGCGGGAAAGGTGGTAGAATACCCACAGAAAGACGGCGGAATACCTGCGAGAGAGGGAGGATAATATGGATTTTACCAGACTGACGGCTTACATGGATGCGCTGCCCGACGCCGGCATACCGGGCTGCGATTTGGCGGTCTACCGGGACCACGCGCCCGTCTACCGGCACATGGCGGGCCATCGGGACGCCGCGGGCGTCGAGCCGATGCGGGGCGACGAGACCTACTGCCTGTTCTCCTGCACCAAGGTGTTCACCACCTGCGCGGCGATGCAGCTCATAGAGCGCGGCCTGCTGTCGCTGGACGACCCGGTGTCGCAATACCTGCCCGCCTACGGGCATCTGACGGTGCGGGACGGCGATCAGGTCCGCCCCGCCCGCCGCGTGATGACGGTGCGCCACCTGATGAGCATGCAGTGCGGCCTGGACTACGAGCTGGAAAGCCCGGGCATCCGCGAGGCGCTGGCGCGCTATGGCGACGACGCCACCACCCGGCAGCTCGTGGACGCCAAGGCGAAGGACCCGCTGAGCTTTGAGCCCGGCACGGACTTTTTGTACAGCCTGGGCCACGACGTGCTGGCCGCGGTGATCGAGGTAGTCTCGGGCATGCGGTTTTCGGATTATCTGCGCCAAAACCTGTTCGGGCCGCTGGGCCTTGAGACCGTGGATTTTCATGTGGTGGACGCGCGCCGCCAGTGCGCCCAGTTCACGCGGCTTGCGGACGGGACGCTCAGGAGCAATCCCTGCGACGCCAACAACTACATGCTCAGCCCCCGCTACGAGAGCGGCGGCGCGGGGCTGGTCTCGGACGTGAAGGACTACATCACGTTTGTCGACGCGCTGGCCTGCGGCGGCGTCGGCGCGAACGGAAGGCGTATACTCTCCCCGGAGATGCTGCAGCTGTGGAGCGCCAACCAGCTCGGCCCCGCGGCGCGCCGGTCCTTCGACGACTGGAACAGGAAGGGCTATTCCTACGCGCTGGGCGTGCGCACCCGCGTGGACCTCACCCTGGGCGGGCGCGGCCAGCTCGGCGAGTTCGGCTGGGACGGCGCGGCGGGGGCCTGGACCATGATCGATCCCCACAATCATGTCTCGGCCTTCTTCGCCATGCACGTGCGGGAGTTCGACGAGGTCTATGACGTGATCCACCCGACCCTGCGCACGCTGATCTACGAGGGGCTGTAAGCCGAAATAACGCAAACGGAGGAACCGCCATGTTTTTATTCTACCTTCCCAACGCCATACTGATTTCGGCGGCGGTCATACCGGCCGTCGCGCTGCTGGTGCTGGTGCACCGCGCGGACCGGGTGGACAAGGAGAACCCGGCGCTGCTCATGCGGCTGGTGATGATGGGCGTGTTCGCCACCACGCTGGCCAAGCTGGCCGAGCGCCTGGGGGTGATCGCGCTGGGCATAGTGTTTCACCGAGAGACTTTGCTGTACAACGTGCTTTTGTACTTCGGCGTGGTGGCCTTCGCCGAGGAGGGCGCGAAGTACGCGCTTTTGAAGCGGCACACCTGGGGGCATCCGGACTTCAACTGCCGGTTCGACGGCGTGGTGTACGCGGTGTTCGTGTCGCTGGGGTTCGCGCTGTGGGAGAACATCGGCTACGTGCTGATGAACGGCCTGGGCACGGCGCTTCTGCGGGCGGTGACGGCGGTGCCCGGGCACGCCTGCTTCGGCGTGTTCATGGGCTGCTGGTACGCCCGGGCCTACGCGCTGGCGCGGGAGGGGAACGCGCCCGCCTCGAAGCGCTTCCGGATACAGGCCGTGGTGCTGCCCGCGCTGCTGCACGGCGCGTATGACTTCCTCGCCGTGGTGACGGTCTATCGCGCCGCCTGGCTCTTCCTGGCGTTCGTGGCGGTGCTGTTTGTCATCACCTATCGGCTGGTCATACGGCTGTCAAGGGAGGATACGTACCTATAAACAGCACGGAGGCCCGGCGCGAACGCCGGGCCTCCGTGCTGTTGGCATTATTCATACAGCGGGAACTTCTTGCACAGCGCGTCCACGCGCTGCACGATCTCGTCCTTTTTGTGCTCGAAATCCTGGGCGGCGAGGGCCAGCAGCGCGCCGACCTCCCGGGCGTCTTCCTCCTTGAAGCCGCGGGCGGTGACGGCGGGCGTGCCCACGCGGATGCCGGAGGTCTCGTTGGCGGAGCGCGTGTCGCCGGGGACCTTGTTCTTGTTGACGGTGATGCGCACCGAATCCAGCCGCTGCTCCAGCTCCCGGCCGCTGATGTCGGCCTGCCGCAGATCCACCAGCATCAGGTGGTTGTCGGTGCCGCCGGAGATCAGCTTCACGCCGGCCTTTTTGAGGGTGTCCGCCATGGCGGCGGCATTGACGACGATCTGGTGCTGATACGCCTTGAACTCCGGCTTGAGCGCCTCGCCCAGGGACACGGCTTTGGCGGCGATGACGTGCATCAGCGGGCCGCCCTGTCCGCCGGGGAATATGGCGGAGTTGATCTTCTTGGCGATGGCGGCGTCGTTGGTCATGATCATGCCGCCCCGGGGCCCGCGCAGGGTCTTGTGGTTGGTGGTGGTGACCACGTCGGCGTAGGGCATCGGGCTGGGGTGCTCGCCCGCGGCCACCATGCCCGCGATGTGGGCGATGTCCACCATCAGGTAGGCGCCGCATTCCCTGGCGATGGCGCCGAACTTTTCAAAGTCGATCACGCGGGGATAGGCGGAGGCCCCGGCGATGATCATGCGCGGATGGTACTTTATGGCCAGCGCGCGCACCTGGTCGTAGTCGATCAGGCCGGTCTCGGGGTCGCAGCCGTAGGAGACGGAGTTGTAGATCTTGCCGGAAAAGCTGACCTTCGCGCCGTGGGTCAGGTGGCCGCCGCAGGAGAGGTCCATGCCCATGACGGTGTCCCCGGGCTGGCACAGGGCGAAGTAGACCGCCTGGTTCGCCTGGGAGCCGGAGTGGGGCTGCACGTTGGCGTAGGCCGCGCCGAACAGCTTCTTCGCGCGGTCGATGCAGATGTTTTCGATCATGTCCACGTATTCGCAGCCGCCGTAGTAGCGGTGTCCCGGGTAGCCCTCGGCGTATTTATTGGTCAGCACCGAGCCCATGGCGGCCATGACCGCCTCCGAGACGATGTTTTCGGACGCGATCAGCTCCAGGTTGTTGCGCTGGCGCTCAAGCTCCTTCATCATGATGTCGCCGATCTCCGGGTCGTACTGACGCACAAATTCCATGCCCTGCTGTACCATAATCCATCCTCCTGTTATTGCCGTTCGGGGCGTAAAAAACCGACCGGCGCTCAGGCGTCCGGCCGCACAGCATGCCCCGCAGAGGCCTTGACCCCGTGCGGGAAATACCGCTCTGTCCTTTTGCCTGAGAGATTCGCGCGACGCGCTTTCACCTTCGGCCTCCGCCGATGCGGATGTCTCCAGAGTGCCCTCCGCTTGCAGTCCTCATTCCCACAGGGAACGCCTGAGAGTGTGTCTCCTTCGGCGGGACCATCGTCCGCTCTCCTGCAAGCCTCAAACGGCATATTTAATTTGATAACATTATACCGCCTCCGTTCCAAAGGGTCAATAGAGAAACTGTAAACTTACATAACACTTTCAAGTTGACATCGGCGGCGTTTTGTTATATCGTAATAGCGGATTCATGAACGTATCACGTCCGTATCACGTTTGCATCACGTCCGGGAGGTGGGCTATGGCGTCGTCACTGAGGGCAAAGCTGAACGCCATGAAGGCTGCGCAGTCCGCGCCCGCGCCCGAGGCGCGCCCCGGCGGGGTGCTGCACCGGCTGAGCCGGGCGCCGCTCGATCCGGCGATATACGACCTCTCGCCGGTGGGCCTGCGGCGCATGGGCTGGACGGGCGGGCCGTTTGACGCGCGCAGATGCCTGTTCATGGACACGGAGACCACGGGCCTTTCCGGCGGCGCGGGCACGGTGGCCTTTCTGGTGGGCGCGGGGTACGTCGACGGGGACAGCTTCGCGGTGGAGCAGTTTCTGATGCGGGAGTACGCCGACGAGCCGGAACTGATCGACCGCCTGGCAGGACTGATGGACCAGTTCGACTGCGTGTGCACGTTTAACGGCAAGAAGTTCGACATGCCGCTGCTGGAGGCGCGATTCACCATGTGCCGCATGCGGCAGCGCTGGCGCGAGATGGGCAACCTCGACCTGCTGCACCCGGCGCGGCGGGCGTGGAAGCTGCGCCTCGGCAGCTGCCGGCTCTCGCGCATCGAGGCGGAGATCCTGGGCATGCCCCGCCGGGATGACCTGCCCGGCAGCGAGGTGCCCGGGCGGTACTTCGAGTACCTCAAAACCGGGGATGAGGGCCTGCTCGAGGACATCATCGAGCACAATCGGCAAGACATCGTGTCGCTCCAGACGCTGCTCATAAGGCTGTGCGCCGTCAACGCCGAGCCGGAGAAGCTCACTGACCAGCGCGACCTGTTCAGCATGGGCCGGACCCTCGAGCGGCAGGGGGAGTGGAAGCCCGCCCGGGAGCTGTACCGCATCACGGCGCTGCCAAGGCCCCGCGGCACGCTGGCGGCGCTGACCGGGGAGCGCATCGCCGGCATGGCCAACTGGCGTCAGTACCACATACTGCGGCGCTCCGGGGACTTTGAGGGCGCGATACGGGTGCTCAAACAGATGCTGCAGCGCAGGCAGATGCCCGGAATGGCGTGCGTGGCGCTGTCCAAGCTGTACGAGCACCGCTTGAAGGACTACGCCGCCGCGCTGGAATACGCGAACATGGCGCGGCGCTACCCCGACGCGGAGGACGACCTGGACCGCCGCGCGGCGCGACTGATCAAAAAGATGGAGGAATGAATATGGGACTGTTGAGCGCGCTGACCGGCCAGAGGGCCGTGCGCACCCACATTTCCGCCAATGAGGCGGCCAACGCGGGCAAGATCGCCGAGGCGAAGCAGAAGTACGCCCAGGCCTACAAGCTGTACGAGGAGGCGCTCAGGGACGGCGGGCAAAAGAACAGCGTGCACCAGAGCTTCGCCATACTGCTGATGCGGCTGGGGGAATTCAACCGGGCCATGTCCGTCATGGAGGCGCTGAGGCTCAAAAAGCTTACGGACGACGAGTGGTTCGACCTGCGGCTCAACTACGCCGTCTGCCTGTGGAAGAAGGGCCGCCTGGACGACGCCATCGCCACGGCCAACCGCGCCTTCCAGATGAAGCAGTGCGCCTCGATCTACAGCACGCTGGGCATGTTCCTGGTGGAAAAGGCCGATCAGACCGGCGATTTCAAGGCGGCGGAGGACTTCAACGCGCAGGCCATGGGCTATGACGACGAGGACGCCGGCGTGCTGGACAACATGGGGGAACTGTACGAGGCCATGTCGAAGCACGCGGCCGACCCCGCGAAGGCCTCGGAATACCGCGCGAAGGCGAAGGATTTCTTTGAAAAGGCGCATAAGGAAAAGCCCCGGCAGATCACCACGATCTACTCGCTGGCGCGCATGCGCCACGAGGACGGGGAGGACGCCGAGGCCCGAAGGGTGCTTGCGGACGCGAAGGACCTGTACTACTCCGCGGTGTGCTCCGTCAGCGAGGAGATGATGGAGGCGCTGAAGCGGGAGGTGGGCTAAAACAGGATGTTCACCGCGGGCACCGCAGGGCGAGCTGGTCCAGCAGGTAGAGTATGAACTCCCGGTTGGTGGGACAGTGGCCGAAGCGCGCGTCCAGCCCGCCCCGCTCGCAGGCTGTGTAGATGGCGTTGCGCAGGGCCCGCTCCGTGCACGCGGGAGTGGTGCGCATGCGCTCCGCCACCGCGGGGTAGAGCCCTTTGGACAGGTTTTTTATGAGCGCCGGGTCCGCACTGGCCGCCTCCAGCGCCACGGCGAGGTAGGCGGTGCCGTTCAGCCGCGCGGGCAGGCCGCACTCCCTGAGCAGGGCGCGCATGGCCCGCCGCGCCTCGGCGTCCGCCGCGCCGCCATGGCCGTCCCCGGCATGGGCTTCGTCCCTGAGCCGGGCACGGTGGCATTCCCTGATGACCTCCGGCAGCCGGTTGTAGTCCAGCGGCTTGTACATGTAGTACGCCGCGCCGCAGGCCCGCGCCCGCGCCACGCACGCCTGGGAATAAAACCCAGTGCACACGATGGCGGCGGGGCAGGAGCGCTGCTTTTGCAGATCCCGGATCAGCATGATGCCGTCCAGGCCGGGCAGCTGCACCTCGGTGATCAGTATGTCCGCCGGGGTGACGGACAGCTGCCTGAGCACGTGCGCCCCGTTGCCGCCGGTGCCGATCAGGCGTATGTCCGGGCAGCGGGCCACGCACCGGGCGACGTGGTCGATGTGGCTTTCGTCCGTATCGGCGACAAACAAGCGAATGCTCATGCTGACCCACACCTTTTGTGTTATTTAACACATATTATACACGCACTGACGGGCTTATTTCAACACTATAATATGACAATGAATCCCCATTTGTGATATTATTCAGTAAATACTACATATGGTGTAAGTCAGGAGCCGGCGAGGCGCGCGATGTCCGGGTCCTCAAACACCTCCCGGACGGCCCTGGCCACGACGGGCGCGGTGTTCAGCGCCTCCCGTAGGGTGTTCTTGTTGTGCCCGAATTCGATCAGCACGGCGTACACGCCGATGTGCTGGTTGTAGCGCCCGTCCTTCACCAGCACGTCCTTGCAAAGCCCCGGGTGACCGGCGTTGATGCGATCGGTCAGCGCCTCGGCGAAGGCGAGGTTTTGTTCGGTGTGCGGCTTTACGTCGAAGCCCGCGCCGTTGCCGATCAGCACCATGGGCTGGGCCATCGGCGTGCCGTCCGCGTCGGTGTAGCGCGCCTGCATGCCCTTGTACCAGGCGTCCCGGTGCAGGTCGATGTAGAGGTCAAAGCGCCTTTCATAACCCTCCAGCGTCTTGAGGGAGCGCGTGTAGGCGGTGGACAGGGCGTCGTTTTCGTGGTCGGTGGTGTCGTGGACGACCTCGAACCCCTCGGCGCGCAGGCACTTCGCCAGCTCCGCGCCCACGCGCAGCACGCTGTGCCCCGCGTCGGCGGTGCGCCAGGCCTCCAGCGCCTCGTAGGGGTCGTCCTTCACCTGCTCGTAGGCCTCGTGGGTGTGGGTGTGGTAGATGAGCACGCTGCGTTTTTCGGGCCTGACGACCTCCACATCCATGCCGCCGGCGGCGAAGACCGCCTGGGTCTCCGCCGCCGACTCGACCAGCTCGGCAGATGTCGTCTGGATCTGGGGCTCTTTGGACAGCGAATAGCGCACCATGATGAAGCACGTCGCCGCGAACAGCAGCACGATGGCTAAAAACAGCAGCAGCTTCGATGCCTTGACGACCTTGAAACGAATCATCATCCTCACCTCCCGCCGGACACATTGTCATGGTATGCTATGTCCGGGCAAATCAGAACGGCGCGGCGAATGTTGCACAATGTAATGCGGTGGCTGTCATTTTCCGCGCGATGGGCGAAAGCGAACGCGGTAAAATGAATTATTTTGCATAATTCCCTTGCAAAAATGCGGAATATGAGCTATACTAATACCAGAAATTGACCAACAATTCTGGAGGGAACGCAGCCATGGACAACGCGCAGGAGCTGATACAGCGACTGAACCACAGCGGCAAAAAGCTATCCAAGAGCCACCGGCGCATCGCCGAGTGCATCGTGACCCATTACGACAAGGTGGTGTTCATGACCGCCTCCAAGCTGGGGGAATACGTGGGCGTGTCCGAATCCACGGTGGTGCGCTTCGCGGCGGCGCTGGGCTACAGCGGCTATCCCCACCTTCAAAAGGCGCTGCAGGAGCTGATACGGCACCGCCTGACCGCCTCCCAGCGCTTTGAGATGACCTCGGACATGGACCACGCCCAGGTGCTCAACAAGGTGCTCAAGGCCGATATACAGAACATACGCTCCACGCTGGACGAATTGGACATCAGCGCCTTTGAGGACGCCATCGAGAAGATCATCGCCGCCAGGAACATCTACGTGATGGGCCTGCGCGCCTCCGCGCCCATCGCGGAGTTCTTCGCCCACTACCTGCGCTTCATATTCTCCAACGTGCACGTGGTGACCTCCGGCGTCAGCGACGTGTTCGAGCAGCTCTCGCGCATCGGCGAGGGGGACCTGCTCATCGGCATATCCTTCCCGCGCTACACCAGCCGGTCCATCGAGGCCATGGAGTTCGCCCGCACCCGCAAGGCGGCGCTGATCGCCATCACCGACGGCCCGCTCTCGCCGCTGCACGCCACGGCGGACACCTGCCTGATGGCCAAGAGCGACATGTCCTCCTTCGTGGATTCCTTCGCCGCGCCGCTAAGCCTCATCAACGCGCTGATCGTGGCGCTGGGGCAGCGCAGGCGGCACGAGGTGTCCGAATACTTCCAGGAGATGGAGGACATCTGGAACAAGTACGACGTCTATCTCGCCCGCTCGTCGGACGGCTAACGAGGCAGTATGAAGAGAGTTATCATAATCGGAGGCGGCGCGGCCGGCATGATGGCCGCGCTGTTTTCAGCCCGCGAGGGCGCGGCGGTCACGCTGATCGACCACAACGAAAAGCTGGGCAAGAAGGTCTACATCACCGGCAAGGGGCGCTGCAACGTCACCAACGCCGCCGATATGGACCGCTTCATGCGCTGCATCCACAGAAATCCCCGGTTCATGTACGCCGCGTTCTCGGCGCTGGACAACCGGGGCGTCATGGCGCTTTTGGAATCGCTGGGTGTGCCGCTCAAGGTGGAGCGGGGGGAGCGGGTGTTCCCGGCCTCCGACAAGTCCAGCGACGTGATCCACGCCCTCGCCCGGGAGCTCACACGGCTCGGGGTGGACGTGCGGCTGGACACCGGCGCGCAGTCCCTGCTGATCGAGGGCGGCGTTTGCAAGGGCGTCGTGCTGACAAACGGGCGCGCGCTTGAGGGCGACGCGGTGATCGTGGCCACAGGCGGGGTGAGCTATCCCTCCACCGGCGCCACCGGCCACGGCTACCGGCTGGCGGAACAGGCCGGGCACGCGGTGAAAAAGCCGTTGCCGGCGCTGACGCCCATCGAGACCCGGGAGAGCTGGCCCGCCAACCTGATGGGGCTGTCGCTCAAAAACGTGGCGCTGACGGCCTGGGTCACCGGCGGCAAAAAGGCAAAGAAGCTTTACAGCGAGCAGGGGGAGATGCTGTTTACGCACTTCGGCATCTCCGGGCCGCTGGTGCTGACGCTGTCCAGCCTGCTGCCGGAGGACCTGTCCGCCGTTAAGCTGTCCATCGACCTAAAGCCCGCGCTGGACGAGCAGACCCTGGACGCTCGGCTGCTTCGGGACTTCAAGGCCATGTCTCGAAAGCAGCTGATCACGGTGATGGACGGCCTCGCGCCCCACAGCCTCGCGGAGCAGCTTTTGAAGCTGACGGGACTGTCCCCGGCCATGCCCGTCAATTCTGTCACCGCCGAACAGCGCCGGGCGATACTGGACATATTAAAGCGCCTGCCGCTGACGCCCCGGAAGCTTCGTGATTTCAACGAGGCCATCGTCACCCGGGGCGGCGTGGACGTGAAGGGCGTGAACCCGTCCACCATGGAATCCAAGCTGGTCGCCGGACTGTACTTCGCCGGGGAGGTGCTGGACGTGGACGCCCAGACCGGCGGTTTCAATCTGCAAATCGCCTGGTCCACCGGCGCGCTGGCCGGCATGAGCGCGGCGAAGGCATAGAGAAATCCCCCCGCGGACAGACCGCGGGGGGATTTCCATGCCCTTACCCCACCATATTGTTGAGCCACACGCCCCTCTTGATGAGTATGTACCCCAGCGCGACCTTGAGGATGTCGGCGAGCTGCACGCACAGGTAGATCAGGCGCACGTCCATGCGGGTCAGGTACGCCAGGCACCAGGCTATCGGCACGGCCACGGCCCAGGTGTAGCCGCAGTCGAACAGGAAGGTCGTGAACACCTTGCCGCCGGAGCGCAGTATGAAATAGGCGGAGTTGCCGAAGGCCATCACCGGCATGCACAGCGCGAATATGCACAGAAGCGACGCGGCCAGGCTGCGCACGTGGGGCTCGGTGCGGTACAGCTGGGGGATCAGCGGCGCGGCGATCAGTAAAAGCAGCCCGGAGCACACGCTGATCAGTATGCTGAACGCCAGAAGCTGCCAGGCGCGCGCCATGGCCTCGTCCAGCTTGTTCGCGCCCAGCGACTGGCCCACCAGTATGGCCGTGGCGGAGCCCATGGAGAATATGGTGACCGAGAACAGGTTGGAGATGCTGCTGGAGATGTTCGTCGCCGCCACCACGTCCAGCCCGCGCACGGAGTAGCACTGTATCAGCGTCGCCATGCCCAGCGACCACAGAAATTCGTTGGCCAGCAGGGGGAGGCCCTTGATGTTGATCTGCTTCGCCAGCGCCATGGGCACCCTCAAGGTGGAGTAGATGCCCTCGATGAAGCGGAACCGCGCGGGGTTGCGGTGCGCGCCCGCCGCCACGATGATGAGCTCCACGTAGCGCGAGAGCACCGTGGCGATGGCCGCGCCCACCACGCCCAGCGCGGGCAGGCCCAGGTGGCCGAAGATCAGTATCCAGTTGAACACCAGGTTCACGAACACCGCGATGATGCCCGCCCGCATGGGCAGCGCGGTCTCGCCGGTCTCGCGCAGCGTGCTGGCGTACACCTGCGTCAGCGCGAAGGCCGGGAGCCCCCACAGCATCACGCGCAGGTAGGCCATGCCGTGCTTAAGCGTGGCGGCGATCCGGGTGGCGTCGCCCTCCTCGTGGAGGTACAGCCCGATCAGCTGCTCCCCGCGCAGCAGAAACAGCGCGATGGCCGCCGCGGACAGCGCCACGCCCAGTATGAACTTGTAGCGGAAGCACCCGCGCACGCCCTCCTGGTTGTTCGCACCGTGGAACTGGGCGGAGAATATGCCCGCGCCGGACAGGGCGCCGAATATGCACAGGCTGAACACGAATATCAGCTGGTTGGCGATGGCCACGCCGGACATGGATTCGGTACCCACCTGGCCCACCATGATGTTGTCCAGGAGGCTGACGAAGTTGGTGATGGCGTTCTGGATCATGATCGGTATCACGATGGCCAGCACCATCCTGTAAAAGGCGCGGGTGCCGATGTATTTCTGGCGGAAGGATTGCATAAAGACCTCTCAATTATAAGTATACCACCCGTATATTGTAGCATATGCGGGTGGTATGATTCATCATGGAAATGCTAATTATTACCGGTTGTCCACCTTTTCGGGGTACAGGTCGTGTTGGCTCAGCCGCTGCCAGGCGACCTCCTCCCACTTGGTCCCCGGCCTGCCGTAGTTGCAGTAGGGGTCGATGGAGATGCCGCCCCGGGGGGTGAACTTGCCCCAGACCTCGATGTACTTCGGGTCCATGAGCCGGATCAGGTCCTTCATGATGATGTTCATGCAGTCCTCGTGGAAGTCCCCGTGGTTGCGGAAGCTGTACAGGTAGAGCTTTAATGACTTGGATTCCACCATGCGCTCGCCGGGCACATAGGAGATGTACACCGTGGCGAAGTCCGGCTGGCCCGTGATGGGGCACAGGCTGGTGAACTCCGGGCAGTTGAATTTCACGAAGTAGTCGTTGTCCGGGTGCTTGTTCAGAAAGGTCTCCAGCACCTCCGGGGCGTAGTCGCTTTTGTACCGGGTGCGCTTGCCCCCCAGCAGCGTAAGTCCCTCCTGCGCGCGTTCAGACATGCCTCAAATCCCCTTCCATACGTTCTTGAGCGCCCTGACCAGCAGCGCGCCCACCGCGCCGGCAATCGCCTGGCCCACCAGCAGGCTGCCCGCCAGCGCCGCATAGGGCACGTTGATCAGCTTGCTGAGCCACAGGGAAACCACCAGCGCCGGAATCAGCATGATCGGCGCCACCACGGCCCAGGACGAGAGGCGCTTCCTGCCCAGCAGGGCGCAGCACCCGGCGGTCATGAGGCCCACGATGCCCCCGCCCACGATGTCAAAGAAGCCCAGCCCGCCCATCACCATGTTGGCGAGCAGGTTGGAAAGGCCCAGCGGCACAACCAGGAACGGAAACAGATATGCCACGCCGTAGATCGCTGTTGCGATGCGCACCTGATACTGGCCGAACGCAAAGCTCTGGGTAAAGTACATCACCACGATGTAGATCGCCATCACCGCCCCGGAGAGGGTCAGCTTCTGGGTACTGGTCAGATTCTTCATATCCATTTTCGTCACCTCCTTTTGATTGTCGACGTCATTCTGCGAATGCCGCCGACCCGGAAAACGTTCCGTTTTCCTAATCAAGTAAAAAAGACACACCTCAACCAAGGTGTGTCATGGACAAAACGCAGTTGCTTTTGTCTCCGCCCTTAGTTTTGTTTATAGACAGGATGGTTTCGAACTGTCTTGCCGCTAAGCCCGGTCAGTTTAACATATTTCCGGGCCTATATCAACGTAGATTATGTAATGTTTTATGAGAAGCGGTGATTCGGGAGACGGGCGAATTAGGAATTAGGAATGAGGAGTGAGGAGTGATGGAGTGCCGGGAGGCGTCGCTAAGGACAGCTATAAAACGTATGAATATTCAGGTGCGTGCATGTCGTAGGGGCGGCACCCCTACGGGTCAGCCGTATGGCAGCTGGCCATTCAATTCCTCATTCCTCATTCCTAACTCCTCATTTGCGCGAGCGCACCTCAATCCAACCCTCGCGCAATGCTATACCAGATTGCGCACGGGCTGCATCAGCGCGCCGATCACATACAGAAGCGCGCGCTTCCACCCGGGGCACTCAGGGATGGCGAGGGCCTTCGGGACCACGGCGTTGTCGGCGTCCAGCACTTCGCGGCAGTCGGCGTGCAGCGCGTCCATGTAGCCGCGGAGCTCCGCGTTGATCTCCGGGCTTCGGATCACCAGCATCAGCTCCGTGTCCAGATAGGTGCTGCGCAGGTCCAGGTTGAAGGAGCCGATCACCGAGAGCTGATCGTCGATGGCCACCGCCTTGCCGTGGTAGGACTTGCCCCCGGCGTACTCCAGCAGGCGCACCCCGGTGGAGAGCACCTCCCGGCGATGGTAGAGGTAGTCGCCGCTGCCCACCAGGTTCGCGCCGTTTTCGACGGCGTTGATCATCAGCGTCACCGGCACCTTTTCGGCGACGGTCCTGAGCGCATCGCGCATGGCGCGGTTTAATACGGCGTAGGGGGAGTGGATGACCACATCCTCCTTCGCCCGGGCCATCATCGCCGTGAGCTGGCCGAATACCACGGGCTCTTTGGCGTAGATCCCGGTGGGGTTGCTCACCAGCCACACGCCCCGGGTGGGGAGGGTCTTCTCGGCGTAGTCGCAGGGCGTGAACAGCTCCGGCATGTCCGCCCTCAACCCCTCGTAGCGCTCGGCCAGAGCGTCGTAGACCACCTGGCAACGCTCCTCGCTGATCTGATGCCACGGCCTGAAGGCGCTGGTCTCGGGGTGTTCCCACATGCCCTCGAAGTAGGCGCGGAGCTGCTTTATGCAGTCGGTGCCGCAGATCAGCACCTCCCGGTCGAGGCTTCGGTTGGTGGCGGTGTACTCGCCCAAAAACTTGTCGAACATGTTCCGCCCGCCGAGGATGAAGGCACCATCGTCCACGATCACGTACTTGTCGTGCATGCGCCCCATGTGCTTCCAGGGGGTCCAGAACCGTATCAAATTGTAGAAGCGCACCTCCACGTTGTCGTGGGCCGCCACGGCGCGGAACAGGTCGCCGCCCATGTGGTCGAAGCGCCCGGCGATGCCGTCCACCAGGAACCGCACCTTCACGCCCTGATCGGCCTTGTGGAGCGCCGCGGCCAGTATGTCGCGGGTGCTCTCGCCGTCGTGGTTTTCATAGGTGACGATCACGATCTCCCGCTCGGACTGTTCGATCAGCCGAAGCCGCTCGTAAAGCGCGTCCTTGCTGGATTCGATGATCATGGCGCGGTCGTCGGTGGCCCTGTCCTCGAACATCTCCATGGCCCGCGTATCCAGCGTCGATGCCGTCTCCGCGTCCAGATCGGGCAGGTTGACGAAGGGCGCGTAGGTTGCGACCAGGCTGAATACGAGGCAGAGCAGTATCGCCCACCTGACGATCCGGAGGAACCTCCGAAGCGGCGTCCTTTTCTTCTGTTTGCGCATTTTATTATCCGTTTTCAAAGCTGTTTCATGAGCGTATCGAGCTCCGCCGGGGTCAGGTCCCGCCACTCGCCGGGCTTCAACTTGCCCAGCCGGAGGTTCATGATCCTTATGCGGCGCAGGTGGGTGACGTTGGCCCCCAGCGCCTCGCACATCCTGCGGATCTGCCGGTTGAGCCCCTGCACCAGTATGATGTTGAAGGACTTCTCCCCGGTCCTTCGGACCTTGCAGGGCAGCGTGACCGTGTCCAGTATCGGCACCCCGGCCATCATTTTTTCGATGAAATCCCGCGTCACGGGCCGGTCGACGGTCACCTCGTACTCCTTCTCGTGCCCGCCCGCGGCGCGGAGCATGCGATTGACGATCTCCCCGTCGGAGGTCAGCATCAGAAGCCCCTCGCTGTCCTTGTCCAGGCGCCCCACGGGGAAAACCCGCGCGGGGTGGCCGATGTAGTCCACCACGTTCATGGGCTCCCGGGGGTCCGCGGTGCACACGATGCCCCGGGGCTTGTTCAAAATAAGGTAGACCTTCTCGCTTTCGCCGGTGAGGCTGTGGCCGTCCACCGTGACCGACATGCCGGGCAGCACCCTGTCGCCCAGCGCGCCTATCCTGCCGTCCACCATCACACGGCCCTCACCGATCAGCCGGTCCGCCTCCCTGCGCGAGCAGTACCCGCTGTCGGCGATGAATTTGTTCAAGCGCTTGGCATTTGTATTATCCATACTGTCAATTCCCAATTCCTGATTATACTCGTATTCTACCACACTTTACAACGATGGACAAGTTTACACAGTTATGTTATGATGAATTATCACAAAGGAACGGGATGGGATGGTTATGGCAAAGGTTACGCTTCGCAAGACCCGGGAGACCCGCGTGCGCGGCGGGCACCCGTGGATCTACGCCTCCGAGATCGAGAAGGTGGAGGGGGAATTTGAAAACGGCGACATCGTGGAGGTCTGCGACTTCCGGGGGAAGTTCATCGGCAGGGGGTTTTACAACCCGCTAAGCCAGATATCGCTGCGCATACTCACCCGCAACGACGAGCCCTGCGACCGCGCCTTCTTTGAAAAACGGGTGCGCGACGCCTGGGAATACCGCAAGCTCCTGTGCGACCCGGAAAGCTGCCGGCTGATCTACTCCGAATCGGACTTTCTGCCGGGGCTGGTGGTGGACAAGTTCGCGGACGTGCTGGTGCTGCAGTCGCTGTCGCTGGGCATCGAGCGCATAAAGGACATGCTGTGCGACATATTGATGGAGGTCGTCGGGCCCCGGGGCATCTGGGAGCGCTCGGACGTGCCCGTGCGCCGGTTGGAGGGGCTCGAGCAGACCACCGGGCTTCTGCGCGGCGAGGTGCCCGACCGGGTGGACATGGTGGAGAACGGCATCCACTTCCTCGTGGACGTGAGGCAGGGCCAGAAGACCGGCTTCTTCCTCGACCAGAAGTGGAACCGCGCCGCCATGAAGCCCTTCTGCCGCGACGCCCGGGTGCTGGACTGCTTCTGCCACAACGGGTCCTTCTCGCTGCACGCGGCGAAGTACGGCGCGAAGCATGTGCTGGGCGTGGACATCTCCGAGGAGGCCCTGGAGGTCGCCCGGGAAAACGCCCGCATAAACGGCCTCGACAACGTGACCTTCGAGGCGCACAACTGCTTTGACCTGCTCAGGGAGCTGGACGATCGGGGCGAGCGCTTCGACGTGGTGATCCTCGACCCCCCGGCGTTTACCAAGAACAAAGCCGCCGTGCCCGCCGCCATCCGCGGCTACAAGGAGATCAACCTGCGCGGGCTCAAGCTGACGCGCCCCGGCGGGTTCCTGGTGACCTGCTCGTGCAGCCAGCACATACTGCCGGAGATGTTCCAGGATATCGTCAACCAGGCCGCCCGGGACGCCAAGAAGCGCATCCGGCTTGTTGAGTTCCGCACCCAGGGCTACGATCATCCGATACTGCCGCAGTCCGTCGAGACGAAGTATTTGAAGTGCATGATCATACAGGTGATGGAGTGAGGGCGACGTGAACGGCCTCACGGGGGCGTTTGCCGCATACAGGGAGGCATCTGAAAAGAGAGCCACAGAAAACATATCCAAAAGCTGAATTTGTGCTTGCAATCCTCTTTACAATCTGGTAGGATATAAGTGGGATGATATGATTCATATCATCATGCGCATGCGATGACGGAAGCTGTATTGCAGAGAGGATACACATATGATGGACTGGGTCATGATCGTTGACGACGACGCGACGAGCCTCGAGGCCGCGAGCCAGGCGCTCAATGCCGCCGGCATCAGGGTTACCGCCATGCAATCCGGCAGGGCGCTTATAGACTATCTGAATGAAAATCCCGCCCTGTCGCCGGACCTGGTGCTCCTGGACAGCGTGATGCCGGGGCAGGACGGCTTTGAGACCCTCAAGGCGCTGCGCCGGGCGCGGGAGGGGCGGCAGGAGATCCCCGTCATATTCCTGTCCGCCGACCACAAGGAGGAGGCGGAGACCCGCGGGCTCCAGCTGGGCGCGCTGGATTTCATACGCAAGCCCCTGGTGCCGGAGATACTGGTCAGCCGCGTGCAGAACGCCCTGAGGACCCAGGAGAAGCTCCAGCAGCTCGAGCGCAGCGCCATGATCGACCGCATGACCGGCTTCCTCAACAAGGATACCGCGGAGGACAGGATGGAGCACATCTGCCAGACCGAGGCGGGCTTTCTGTGCGTGCTGGACCTGGATTCCTTCAAGCTCATCAACGATCTCTACGGCCACGACGTGGGCGACCGCACGCTGATACTGTTCTCAAACCTGCTTAAAAACAACATGCGCACCGAGGACGTCTGCGGACGCATCGGCGGCGACGAGTTCATACTGTTCGCCAAGAACATGCGCACCGAGAGCGAGCTTCGCCGCTTCACGGAGCGCATCAACAAGGGCTATATCGAGATGATGAAGCGCCTGCTGAGGGAGGATCAGCTCAAGCTGCCCATGGGCGTGTCCATCGGCGCGGCCGCCGTGCCCGCCCACGGACAGGATTACCGCAAGCTGTTCCACCTGGCGGACCAGGCGCTCAACACCGTCAAGCAGAACGGCAAGCACGGCTGCGCCCTGAACGGCAGCCCGCAGATGAACTTCACCTCCATCAACGGCGCGCTGAACCTCGAGGCCGTCACCATGATCCTGGAGGAGCGCAACATCTCCACCAACGCCATGTGGATGGGCCGCGAGGCGTTCATCAACATCTACCGCTACATGATGCGCTATATGGAGCGCTATCACGGCGTGGCCTACCGCGTGCTGTTCACCATACGGCCCGTCAGCGACGTCGGCAGGGAGGGCCACGTCGACATCGTCGAGCAGTTTAGGCAGATGGTGCAGGAGTCGCTTCGCAACAGCGACGTGATGGTCGAGGTCAGCCAGACGCAGATCTTCCTGCTGCTGCCCGAGACCCACGACAACGGCATCGACGTGGTCACCGAGCGCCTGATGCGCAAGTGGCGCGCCTCCGAGTACTGCGACAAGGCCGTGATCACCTGGGAGGCGGGGCCCGTCCACCTGACGCCCCACGACGACCGCAAGAGCGAGAAGCGCCGGGAGGACCGCGTGGTCGCGGTGGGCGCTCCCGACGCCCGCGGGGATGTGGAGGCCGCCCTCGCCGCGCCGGATGTGCGCGTGACCGGGCTGGATTCCGCCGAAGCGCTGTTCGGGTATTTGAAGGACAATCCCGTGGACCTGATACTGCTGGAGGCCGGCGCCCCTGACGCGGACGCCGCCGGGACCCTGCGCCGATTGAAGAACAATTCCTGGCGCGTCAAGGACATCCCGGTGGTGCTGGTGACCTCCGAGGCCACGCGGGCGCTCGAGGTCGCCGCCCTGCGCATGGGGGCGGAGGACTGCGTGCGGCGGCCCTTCGACGGCGAGATGCTCGCGCACCGCGTCCGGCGGGCCATCGAGCGCTGCCGCCTGGAGGACAACCTGGCCCACGAGGCCATGCTGCGCACCGAGGAGAGCCAGGACCGGCTGATGCACATCGTATCGGCGCTCACCACCGCCATCGACGCCCGGGACACATACGCCGCCGGGCATTCCATGCGCGTCGCCGGGTACGCGCGCCGGATCGCCGAGCGCTGCGGCTACAGCGACAGGAAACTGTCCGAGATCTACATGATGGGGCTTTTGCACGACGTGGGCAACCTGGCCGTGTCCGAGGACATCCTCAACAAGCCCGCCGCGCTGACCCCGGCGGAGTACGACAGCGTCAGGGAGCACACGCTGGTGGGGGCCAAGACGCTGGAGGAGTTCAGCGAGATGCCCTCGCTGGCGCTGGGCGCGCGCTGGCACCATGAGCGCTACGACGGCAAGGGCTATCCGGACGGGCTGATGGGGGAGAACATCCCCGAGGAGGCGCGGATCATCGCGGTGGCCGAGGCCTACGACGCCATGAACAGCCGCCGCGCCTACCGGGACCGCCTCGCGCCGGAGGCGATACGCGACGCGCGGGAGCAGGGCGCGGGCGCGCAGTTCGATCCCCGCTTTGCGCGGATCATGCTGGAGCTCGTCGAAGAGGACGAAAACGAGTAATATATGCGCAACAAACTGAAATGGCTGATACCGATCATTGTGCTCGCCGTGCTGGCGGGCACATTCATCGTCTATACCGGCGATTACTACCGGGCGGACGACGCGGCGCGCGCGTCGCTTCGATCGGGCGGCGGTGTGAGGGTCGATCAAACCGGCTACGGCTATCGGTTCGACGGGCCGTCGGACGCCGCCGCGCTGGTGTTCTACCCCGGCGGAAAGGTGGAGGCGGAGGCCTACGCGCCGTTCTTGCGCCGCCTGGCCGCCGCGGCGGACTATATCGCCGGGCACATCGCGTCATGACATGAGCCCCTCGTTTTCAAGGTGCGCCTCCTTGATGGCCCTGTGCAGCAAAAACAGCGCGAACGCCGCGCCGCAGCTCTCGCCCACGGGCAGCGCCGCCGCCAGCCCGACCTCGCCGAAGAGCCTGTCGAGCAAAAACATAAACGGTATGTAGAAGACCAGCTCCCGCACGAAAGCGTGGAGCAGGGTCTTCTTTCCTTTGCCCATGGCCTGCATGCAGTAGGAGGCGTGGTAGTTGGTGAACTGCACCGGCGAGGCGACGCAGCGTATGCGCAGAAACAGCACCGCGAAGCCTATGGTGGTCAGCGCGGTGGAAGCGTCCCCGGCGCTGGTGCTCAGGAAGAACCGGCAGAAGGGCTCCGCGAACACCTCCAGGCAGGCGATGCTCAGCGCCGCGACGATCAGCCCGACCACGCGGGCCGCGTGGATGACCGCCTTCATGCGGGCGTGGTCGCCCGAGGCGTAGTTGTAGGCCACGATGGGCAGCATGCCCTGGCAGATGCCGATGTTGACGGCGTTGGGGATGCGCTCCACCTTCATCACGATGCCCATGCCCGCCAGCACCAGGTCGCTGTGGGCGGCGGCGATGATGTTGACGCAGACGCTGGCCAGATCGAACAGCCCCACCAGCACGGCGGAGGGCACGCCCACCGCGAACACCGATTTCACGCTGTCGCGGCTGGCCTTCAAGGCGTCCGCGGGGGAGAGGCTGAGCGGCGCCGTCCGGGAGGCCTTGCGATAGGCGAATATCAGGTAGACGCAGGCGGCGACATTGGACAGCGTCGTGGCGATGGCCGCGCCGGTGACCTCCTGCCCCCGCGGCAGCAGTACGAACATGAACAGCGGGTCCAGCAGGACGTTGAGTATGCCGCCGGCGCTTAAACCGATGCTGGCCTGCGAGGAGAACCCGGCGTTTCTCAGAAGGTGCGCCAGCGCCTGGGACAGTATGGAGGGCAGGCAGCCCAGCACGATGACGATCAGCGCGTAGCTTCGGGCGTAGTCCACGGTGGCGTCCGACGCCCCCAGGAACCGGAGCACCGGGTCGACAAACGCGCCGATCAGCGCGGCGTAGACGAGGGCGATGGCCACCGCGCCGTACACGCCGAAGGCGCTGACCCGGCGGGCCTCGTCCAGTTTGTGCGCGCCCATCAGCCGGGCCACCAGGCTGCCGCCGCCGATGCCGAACAGGTTCGACAGCGACACGTTCATCATCACCATGGTCAGCGTCAGCGACGTGGCCGCCATCATGTAGGCGTTGCCCGTGCGGCCGATGTAGAAGGCGTCCACCATGTTGTAGATCAGATTGATCAGCTGGCTGATGATCGTCGGCACCGCCATGGTGTACAGCGCCTTTGAGACGGGCGCGGAGGCGAAGAGGGCCTCCTTGTCGAGGGTGTTGTTCATAAGTAGGGTCCTTTCGTTGTTGGTTTTGAGAGTGAAGAGTGGAGAGTGGAGAGTGAAGATAAAGAATGCCTGAGGACGAAGCAATGTGATTTCCTCACATATAACTCCTTTTATTCGCGGGAACGTTGGTTGATATTCCCGCAATGCCATGTGCGCGGCCAACTGTAACTCCACTCTCCACTCTTCACTCTCCACTCTCATAAAATCTGTCGCATCGGCTCAACCGCTACGACATCAGTTCGAACATATCCATCTGCCTTTCCCGCTCCGGCAATGTGCGCATGTAGCGGAAGCACTCGTCGGGGTCCGACAGCATGCCGTTTTCCGCGCATATCCGGCGGAGCAGGGCCATCAGCCTGTCGGCGTCGGGGCTTTGGACGTCGTAGGCGTTGCCGTAGCGCCGGATGTAGCGCGCCTTGAGCCCGGGGAAGTGTCGATCCAGCGCGGCGTAGTAGTATTCCCGGTCGCCCTCCCGGAGGGTGAGCCCCATGCCGAAGCACACGATGCCCTTCACGCCCGCTTTGACGCATGCGTCCAGTATGGCGGCCACGTTCTCCTCCGTGTCGTTGATGAACGGCAGTATGGGCGTAAGCCACACGATCGTGGGGATGCCCCGCGCCCGCATGGCCTCCAGCACCTCGACACGCCGCTGCGTGTCGCACACGTTGGGCTCCAGCTTCTTACATAAGGCGCTGTCCCAAGTGGTCAGGGTCATCTGCACCACGCATTTGGCGTCGCGGCTGATGGCGTCCAGCAGGTCGATGTCCCGGAGAATCAAGTCGGACTTGGTCTGGATGGCCGCGCCGAAGCCGTATTTGTGGATGATCTCCAGGCACCTCCGCGTCAGGCCAAGCTTCTCCTCACAGTGCATGTAGGGGTCGGACATGGAGCCCGTGCCGATCATGCCCCTGCGCCGCTTCGAGCGGAGCGCCCGCTCCAGGAGCTCCGGGGCGTTTTGCTTGACCTCGACGTCCTCAAACAGGTGGGTGAAGCGGTAGCACAGGCTCCGGCTGTCGCAGTAGACGCAGCCGTGGGTACAGCCGCGGTATATGTTCATGCCCCAGGCGCCGCCGCTGCCGGTCAGTATCCCCTTGGCGTCGACAAAGTGCATCCTATGCGCCTCCCGCTGTGATTTTGAGTGCGGACGGTAGACATCACGCCGCGTTTCTGCTATACTCAGGATATCACAAATGCGCAGCGCGGGCAATACGTCCGGCGACCGGAGAGCAATAATATGGAACAATACGAGTACGACGCATTTATAAGCTATTCGCACCGCGATCTCAAGTGGGCGCGCTGGCTGCAGGGCAAGCTGGAGACCCTGCGCATCCCCGCCGAGGCGGACGAGGCCTTCGCCAACCGGCGCAGCATGAAGGTTTTCCGGGACCAGACGGACCTGAACGGCGTGGAGGTGACCGAATCGCTCCACCGGGAGCTCCGGGCGTCCCGGTATCTGGTGGTGGTCTGCTCGCCCAACAGCGCCGCCTCCCGGTGGGTGGACGACGAGGTGGACTTCTTCGAGAGCCTCGGGCGGCAGGAGCGGATCGTCGCCTTCATCATCTCCGGCGAGCCCGACAGCGACGACCCGGCGCTGGAGTGCTACCCCCCGCGGCTGCGCTGCACCGACGAGCGCCACCTGCTGGGCGCGAACGTGCGGGAGATCGGCAAAAACAAGGCCTTCTTGAAGGTGGCCTCGCTGCTGATCGGGGTGCGCTTCAACCGCCTGGTGGACCGGGAGAAGCAGCGCAGGCGGCGGGCGATACTGACCGCGGCGACGATAGTGCTGGTCATCTCGGCGACCACGGCGGCGCTCGTGTGGCGAAACGCCGTCATCTCGCGCCAGAACAAGGTGCTGGTCTACGACGGCTACAACGCGGCGCTGGTGTCCTTTGCGCAGAAGGACGTCATCGAGCCGGAGGACTTCGCCATGATCGAAAAATCCGCCAAGGCCGGGAACGCCTACGCCGCCCTGCTGCTGGGCGACTGCTACAGCAAGGGCTGGGGCGTGGATGTGGACGACGCGATGGCGTTTGAGTGGTACACCCAAGCCGCCGAGGGCGGGGACATGATGGGCATGATCGCCCTGGCGAACTGCTACCTGTTCGGCACCGGCACCGAGGTCAACCCGGAGCAGGCCTTCGCCTGGAACATGCGGGCGGCGGAGAACGGATCGGCCGAGGGCATGCTGAACGTGGCCATCGACTTCGAGGGCGGCCACGGCACCGCGCAGGACCTCGAGGCGGCGTATGAATGGTACAAAAAGTCGGCGGAACAGGGTTATGACCTCGCCATGTACAACCTGTCGCGCTGCTATCGAAGCGGCATCGGCACGCAGGCCGATCCCGAGCGCGCCTTCTACTGGATGGAGAAGCTGGCGCGGACGGACAACGTGGAAGCCATGTACAACCTGGGGATGATGTACCAGCACGGCTACGGCACCCGGGAGAACCCGCAGGCGGCCTACGCCTGGTACCGCAAGGCCGCGGACACCGGCGACGGCGACGCGCTGTACATGACGGGCTGGTGCATCGAGAACCGCTACGGCATCGACAACCCCGCCCTGGAATGGTACGAGCGCGCCGCCCTGGCCGGCAACGAGGACGCGGTGAAGGCCATCGAAAGGCTGGAGGCTGGGGACGGGAAGTAGTGTACGATCGCTTTATTCATAAAGCATCCCCCGCGCGTATATCGCGCGGGGGATGCCCTTTTATAGCCGTCAGGCGGCGGGTTCCGCGGCGGGTTCCTCTGCGGGCTCGTCCTCGGCGGGCGTGAGCAGGTTCATCAGGGTCCCGACCTCCTCGGGCATGGCCTCGGTGGCGCTGGAGATGATGCCGATGCCGCTGAACAGCGCCTCCATGAACAGGCTGTTGCGGAGGTTTTCGGCGTTCTCGCCCTCGACCAGGTCCTCCACGGCGACGACTTCCTTGCTGCCGTCGTTGAGCGCGACGGTGCGCTCGCCGCCCTGCGCGATCACGACCTTTTCGCACAGCAGGGGCTTTTCGCTGTCGAGCACATAGATGTCGCTGTCGACGGTGATGACGTCAGCATTCGTGACGGTGCACACAAAGCCGAAGTACAGCTCGCCGATGTAGAACTCCATGCGATGCTGGTACCCTTCGTCGATGGCGCTGGTCTCATACAGCACGTTGACGGGCGTGGCGTCCGCGTTCTCGAGGTCGAAGAACTGCGCGATCACGCGCACGTGCTCGCCATCCACAAACACGTCGCCCATGGTGGCGACCTCCTCGGATTCGGGCGGATATACCTTGAACACCACGTCGGTGGCGCCGGTGGTGTTGCCCGCCTCGTCCACGGTCATGTAGGCCTCGAAGTCCAGCTTGGGCAGGTTTTCGGTGGACAGGGGCTCGTTGTCCCCGGAGGTGATGCTGAAGCCCTTTTCCTCCAGCGTCTTGATCGCGGCCTGGATGTTCTCGTCGGCGGTCATATCGGCGATGAAGGTGTTCAGGGCGTTGATGATGGCCTCCAGGTCCACGTTCATGGGCACCATCACGTTGTAGCTGATGCCGTCCAGCACGTAGTCGCCGGACTCGGGCTCGCCGTAGCTCACGGCGTTTACGCAGCTGTTGATGAAGGTTTCCGCGTGGCCGCTGACGGCCTCGCCCAGGGCGTTAAAGTCCAGGTCGGCCAGGGCGTTCCCGGTCTCCTCGACGGCGCTCTGCAGTATGCCGCCGAGGGTCTGGCCGGAGACGGTCAGCACGTGGGAGGGGAGAAGGCTGCTGCCCAGGGAGATGCCGTCGTCGGTCAGCTCGCCCACCAGCGTGATGAGGTCGGTATCCTTCAGGCTCAGGCCAATCTCGACGCCGTTGTCGGCGACGATCAGGCGCTCGCCCAGCTCGGTCAGCACCGCGGCGACGGCGTCGGCGAGGGCGGCGGCGTTCTCATCCGCGCCGAAGGCGGTGAGGGCGGCGGCCAGGACCTCCCGGTCCACGGTGTACTTGCCCGTCACGGTCAGGGCGGGCAGCGCGGCGGCGTCGTCGGCCTCGGCCAGGGACAGCGTGCAGGAAAGCGCCAGCACCAGCGCCAGCAGCATCGCAAGCAGTTTCTTCATGTTTTGTTCCTCCTTTTTACACATGAATTTACTGGTATTGTATCACAGTACGCACATTTTGGCAAGCGGTGCGCACAAGGGCGCGGGCATCCCCTTGCCAGCGACGCCCGGCTGTGCTATGATGGTGCCGACGGGCCGCCCGGTGAAGCGGGGCGGCGCGCGGGAGGAGAACGTGAACACATACATCTACGAGACCCATCTGCATACGGCGCAGGCCAGCGCCTGCTCCGACACGCCGGGGCGCGAATACGTCCGTCGCTACATCGACGCGGGGTATTCGGGCATCATCGTCACCGACCACTTCCGGCGCGGCAACTGCGCCGTGGACCGCGGCCTGCCCTGGCGGGAGTTCGTGTGCCGCTTCTGCGAGGGCTATGAGGACGCTCTGGACGAGGGTATAAAGCTCAACTTCCCGGTGTTCTTCGGCTGGGAGGAGACCTACGGGGGCGACGACTACCTGGTCTACGGCCTGGACAAGCAGTGGCTGCTGGAGCATCCCGAGGTGGCCCGCTGGAGCCGGAAGGAGCAGTTCGATGAGGTCCACCGCTATGGCGGCTGCGTGGTGCAGGCCCATCCGTTCCGGGCGGCCTGGTATATCCGCACCATCCACCTGGCCCCCGATCTGGTGGACGCCGTGGAGGGCTTCAACGCCGGGAACCAGATGGCGTGGAACATACTGGGCATGCGGTACGCGCGGCTTCGGGGCCTGCCCGTCACGGCGGGCTCGGACAACCATCACGCCTACGGCATGCGCCCCGACAGCCTGGCCGGGGTCGCGCTCGACCGTCCTTTGGAGTGCATCGGCGATTACGTGAACGTCATTCGGCAGGGGCTTCCGCTAAGGCCCGTGATCCCCGTGAGCGTGCCGGAATGGACGGAGGACGTGCTGCCGGAGCGGCCCGTAGAGTGGCTGGATGCCGATGAGCGCCCCGTGGCGCGGGACACCGTCGAGGCGCTGAGGCGCGGGTTTAATCGCACATGATGCGGCAGGAAGCTACCATTCACCGTTTATCGTATGAAGTCCGGGCGATGAGGGCATCGCCCCTACATGTGGCGGCAGCATGTGATGGATAATCTATTGCGAATCCAATAATCTGCTGTTCTGTACAAATCGTAGGGGCGATGCCCTCATCGCCCGGCTTATACGGTGAATGATAACGGCAGGCGATGAACCTGCCGCATTTTTATGTTAAGAACGATAGACAAATAGTGCTATAATATGTTATAATAAGTTATAACATAATTATGAAAACACGTTGTACACATTCACAACAGGGTGACGAAAATGAACCATCATGCTCCGCACGCCCGCGCAGGGCGAAACTGGTCGCTGATACTTTGCCTGGCCATGCTCGCGGCGCTGCTGTCGCCTTTCGCCGCGGGGGCCGAGGGCGACGCCAAGACCGTGCGCGTGGGCTGGTACGATTCCTCCTTCAACACCGTGGACGCCTCCGGGCGGCGCTCCGGCTATGCCTACGAGTACCAGATGAAGATCGCCGCCTATACCGGCTGGAACTACGAGTACGTCCGGGGCAGCTGGCCGGAGCTGATGCGCATGCTGGAGGCGGGGGAGATCGACCTGATGAGCGACGTCTCCTATACGCGCGAGCGCGAGGAGCGCATGCTCTTTCCCTCCCTGCCGATGGGCACGGAGGAGTATTATCTGTTCATCGCCCCGGATAATGAAGATATCTCCCAGACGGACTTCTCCACGCTCAACGGCAAGCGCGTGGGCGTCAACAAGGGCAGCATCCAGAGGGAGCATTTCCTTGAATGGGAACAGCGCAACGGGGTGGAAACGGAGCTGGTGGAGCTCACGACCACCGAGGATGAATCCCTGCACATGCTGCGCACCGGCGCGCTGGACGCCTACGTCACGCTGGACTCCTTCATCCCCCCCGAGCACGCCGTGCCGGTGTGCAAAATCGGCGCGTCCGACTTCTACTTCGCGGTCACGAAGAGCCGCCCCGACCTTCTGAGCGATTTGAACGGCGCGCTCAACCGCATACAGGACGAAAACCGCTACTACAACCAGCAGATGTACGAAAAGCACATCAAGCGGGTCGGGGCGAACACCTTTTTATCCCCGGACGAGGTGAGCTGGCTGTCCGGCCACGGCGCGATAAGGGTGGGCTATCAGGACAACTACCTTTCTTTTTGCGCCGCGGACAAGGATACCGGCGAACTGACGGGCATACTCAAGGACTACCTGGCCTACGCCTCGGACTGCACAGCCAACGCGCACCTGGACTTTGAGGCCACGGCCTATCCCACCACCGCGGCGGCGCTCGCCGCGCTCGAGCGCGGCGAGGTGGACTGCGTCTTCCCGGCCAACCTGAGCGCCTACGACGGCGAGGTCATGAACCTCGTGATGACCCCGGCCGTGATCAGCACGGACATCTACGCCGTGGTGCACGCGACGGGCAAGAGCTTCATCGCCGACAAGGAGCACGTGATCGTGGCGGTCAACGAGGGCAACAACAACTACGACGCCTTCCTGATGGACAACTTCCCGTCCTGGCGGAAGGTCTATTACCCGACCACCCCGGACTGCTTAAAGGCTGTGGCCCAGGGCGTGGCGGACTGCGTGCTCATCAGCAACTACCGCTACAACAACATCTCCAAGCTGTGTGAAAAGTACCATCTCACCACCTTCACCACCGGCGTGGAGGTGGAGTTCTGCTTCGCGGTGGCGCGGGGGCAGACGGAGCTGTACTCCATACTGGCCAAGGCCACCGGCATGATCCCGGATTCCGCCGTCAACGCGGCGCTGTCGTACTACATCGCCGAGGACGCCAAGTACAGCATTTCTGATTTCGTCATGGACAACCTGACGGTGGTGATCGTCGTGATCGCCGCGGTGATGCTTGTGATACTGGCACTTCTCATCATGAGCATGCGCTCGGAGCGCAAGGCGCGGCGGCTGATATCCGCCACGGAGATCGATGAATTGACCGGCCTTTACAACCGCAACTTCTTCTTCCAGTACGCCAACCGCATGTACCGCGAGCGCCCGGACGCCGCCATGGACGCCATCGTCATCAACATCGAGCAGTTCCACTCCGTCAACGCCCTGAACGGCCGGGAGTTCGGCGACCAGGTGCTGCGCACGCTGGGCGGCGAGATCCGCGCCGTGTCCCAGGGGCTGGGCGGCATCGCCGGGCGGTTTGAGGCGGACCGCTTCGACATATTCTGTCGGCACGGCGGGGATTATCAGGCCATCTACGAGCGCCTGCAGGGCAAGCTGGACGGCATGTCCCAAAACGCCAGCATCCGCATGCGCATGGGCGTGATGCCCGGACGGGGGCGGCTGGAGCCCGAGCAGCTGTTCGACCGTGCCCGCACGGCGTGCAGCATGGCCCGCGGCCACTACAAGGAGCATTTGATCGTGTTCGACGAGAAGGTGCGCGAGCGCGAGATGTACGAGCAGCGGCTTTTGAACGACCTGCGCCGGGCGGTGGACGAATACCAGTTTGAGGTGTACTACCAGCCCAAGTACGACATACAGTCCGAGCCGCCGAGGCTGGTCAGCGCCGAGGCCCTGATCCGCTGGCGGCATCCCGAGCTGGGCATGATCTCCCCGGACGACTTCATACCGCTGTTTGAGCGCAACGGGCAGATCGGCATCGTGGACAAGTACGTCTGGACCGAGGCGGCCCGGCAGATCGTACGCTGGCGGGAGCAGTACGGCGTGACGCTGCCTGTCTCCGTGAACCTGTCGCGGGTGGACGTGTTCGACCCGGCGCTGGAGAACACGCTGGACGACATCCTCCGCTTCAACGGGCTTAAACACGACGCCCTCAAGCTGGAGGTCACCGAATCCGCCTACACCGAGAACGCCGACCAGGTCATCCGCGTCGTGGAGGGCCTGCGGCGCAAGGGCTACGAGGTGGAGATGGACGACTTCGGCACAGGGTATTCCTCGCTGAACATGCTCTCGGCCATGCCCATAGACGTGCTCAAGATGGACCGGGCGTTCATACGAAACATCGAGCACAGCGACAAGGACAAGCAGCTCGTGGCGCTGATACTCGACATCGCCAGGAACCTCAAGATCCCCGTCATCGCGGAGGGCGTGGAGACCGAGGAGCAGATGATCCTCTTGAAGAACCTGGGCTGTGAGCTGGTGCAGGGCTACTACTTCTCGCGCCCGCTGCACCCCTCGGAATTCGAGAACGCCTATATCAGGGATATGAAGGCCGACCGGTAGCTTCGGCGTACAGAGTGAAGGTGATCAGTATGAACTCCCTGCGGACCAAAATCACGTTGCTGACGGTATGCGTGGTGATCATCGCTCTGGTGACCGTCACGTTTTTGAGCGTGCTGTTCATACGCAACAACGAGCGGCTGGAATCCAACCAACTGCTGCTGTTGCTGTGCGAAACCGGGGAGCGCAACCTGGATTATTACTTTGACAGCGTGGAGAGATCGGTCAAAAAAGTGGCCTCCTTCGTGGAGGAAGACCTGGACGGGCTGGAGGACGAACAGCTCTCGGCGCACATCGAGCGGGTGGGGAAGTACTTCGACGAGATGGCCTACCGCACCAACGGCGTGCTGACCTACTACTACCGCATCGACCCCGCCGTGTCGCAGAACGTGAAGGGCTTCTGGTACACGGACCTGGACGGTGAGGGCCTCGTGCCGCACGAGGTGACCGACATCACCCTCTACGACACCGAGGACACCTCGAAGCTGGTGTGGTTCACCGTGCCCAAGCACACCGGGCAGGCCATATGGCTGCCACCCTACATCACCGACAACCTGGACAAGCGCGTGATCTCCTACAACGTGCCGATCTACTACGGCCGGCAGTTCGTGGGCGTGGTGGGCATCGAGATCGACTATTCCACCATGGCGGGGCAGGTGGAGAACATCCGCCTGTACAACAACGGCTACGCATTCTTAAGCGACGCCGAGGGCGAGGTGTTCTTCCATCCGCGCATCGACGTGACCCAGCTCACGGAGGACACCAAGCCCGAAGCGCCCGAGGGCCTGGTCAGCGACAGCACCTTCGTCACCTACCGTTACGGCGGGGTAGAGAAGCAGGCGGCGTGGCTGCCGCTGTGCAACGGCATGCGGCTCTACGTCAGCGTGCCGATCATGGAGACGGAGGGCGAGTGGCAGAGCCTCATACGGGGTATACTGATCGTCTCCGCCGTGGTGCTTTTGTGCATGAGCACGTTCACGCTGTACTACACCGGGCGCATCACCCGCCCCCTCCAGCAGCTCACGGAGGCCGCCGAGCTTGCGGACTCCGGCAACTATGACTTCACGCTGGAGTACGACGGGGACGACGAGGTGGGCCGGCTCACACGCACCTTCAAGCGCCTGACGGACCACACGAAGGACCACATCAGCGATCTGAACAAGCGGGTGTACATCGACGCCCTGACCTCCGTCAAGAACAAGGGCGCGTTTTCCACCGCCATCGACACGCTGCAGCAGCGCATCGACAGCCGGGAGGACATGGCCTTTGCCATCGGCGTGTTCGACTGCGACGATTTGAAGATCGTCAACGACCAGTACGGGCACGACAAGGGCGACGTGTACTTAAAGACCGCGTGTCGGCTGATCTGCAAGATCTTCCAGCACAGCCCGGTGTTTCGCATCGGCGGCGACGAGTTCGCCGTGATACTGCAAAACGACGATTATGTCAACCGCGAGGCGCTGCTCGACCGCTTTGACGTCGCCAAGGCGGACATCTCCGCGTCTACCGAGAACCGGTGGGAGCAGGTGCACATCGCCAAGGGCATCGCGGTGTATGACCCCGGCACGGATAGCTGCGCCATCGACACCGTGCGGCGCGCCGACAGCATCATGTACGCCAACAAGCGGGTCAAAAAGGAGAAGCGCAAGGCGAAGGCCTAGAGTGTGTTTCTAAAATGCCTGCAGCGCAATTACGGCGTCTTTGCCTGCATTTCTGCGTTGATTTCCCTTGACTTGCCGCCAGCAAGTCTGCGGAAAATCGCCTTGAAATGCAGGCAAATCCACTCGAAATTG
>JAFRFY010000027.1 GCA_017434085.1 Clostridia bacterium | reverse complement strand
GTGTGGTCGCGGTTCGGTCCGGCGGGCGATGAGGGCATCGCCCCTGCGGGATCCGGGGGTGGTCGCGGTTCGGTCCGGCGGGCGATGAGGGCATCGCCCCTGCGGGATCCGGGGGTGGTCGCGGTTCGGTCCGGCGGGCGATGAGGGCATCGCCCCTGCGGGATCCGGGGTGTGGTCGCGGTTCGGTCCGGCGGGCGATGAGGGCATCGCCCCTACGGGATCCGGGGTGTGGTCGCGGTTCGGTCCGGGTTCGCGCAGGCGCGATGCCCGGCCATGGGTATGTTTTCCATAAGTATAGCAGGAAAAGGCGCGTCTGTCCAGCCTTGAAGGACAAATAAAAGGGGTTGTGAAGTGCAAAGGTAACTTCCAGATCAACGGGAGCGAACTGGAAACAAGTCATACAGGAAAATCAAGTAGGAAATAAGTTGTACACTTCTGTAGTGGAGAGGCCACACAGAAAGGAGATACAACATATGGCAGCCAATGAAAAAGGAACGCATCTCAACTATGAAGACCGCAAAATCATACAGACAGGGATTGAGAACGGGTCAACCAAGACATCCATCGCCAACACCATCGGCAAGGACAACTCTACTGTCGGGAAGGATATCGCACTGCATCGCACTTTGAAAAGCAAATGTGCTCTCCCATTGGAGTGCAAAGCATACCAACACTGCAAGTTGGGGAGGAACTGTACTATTGCTTGCCCCAGGTATGTGCCCTTCAAGTGCAACCGGCGAGATCGCAGCCCAGGCGCTTGTAATGGATGCTCCAATTATTCCAAGTGTAGATTTGATAAGTATTGGTATGACGCCAGTACAGCGGAAAAGGAATACCGGCGGGAACTCGTTGACGCGCGGCAAGGGGTCAACCTGACCACGTCCGAAGCAAAAGCCATTGCGGACGTAGTCGGCCCGCTGCTCAATCAAGGCATTTCACCCTACTCGGTGATGCAATCTCATCCGGAGCTGGGCATATGCGAAAAGACGCTCTATAACTATATCGAATCCGGCATCCTGAAAGCGTTTGGTGTTGATGCATTCTCGCTTCGCAGGCAGTTGAGTCGCAAACTCCCCAAACAGAAGGCAGTTCAGTATAAAAAACGCGAAGACCGCAGTTTCCTGAAAGGACGCACATTCAAGGAATACAAGGAATATATCGCTGAACACCCCAATGCCGGCATCGTGCAGATGGATACGGTCTATAACGATGTATCGAACGGGCCATTTATTCAGACCTTCAAATTCAAAAACATTCCCTTCTTCTTTGCTCTTTACCACCAGAGCAAGACGGCGGCGGATATGGTATCCGGCGCAGATACGCTTGAATCCATTCTGGGCAAGAATTTGTTTAACAAGTATGTCGAAGTCCTTTTGACTGACAGAGGCGGAGAATTCTACTCGGCCAATGATCTGGAATTTCGGCCTGATGGAACTCGCCGTACCCGCGTTTTTTATTGCGATCCCATGCAGTCGGGACAGAAGGGTACGCTTGAAAACAATCATATTGAGCTTCGGTATATTCTCCCCAAGGAATCAGACCTCTTCGCGTTGGGACTGACCGGCCAGAAGCCTCTTGATCTCATTTGCGCTCATCTCAATTCGGTTCCCAAAGAAAGTCTTCATGGCAAGAGTCACTTTGACTGTCTCTCTTTCTTTGCTCCCGATCTCTTTAAGCGCTTTATGGATTATGGCCTGACTGTCATCCCTTGCGATGATATCCTCTTGAAGCCTGCGCTCATTAAGTCCTTCAGGCGGTAATTCTTCCTTCTCCCTATACTGCCCTTCGAACTGGATTTATGTCTTACTGTACTGTTATTTAGACTGTTTTCAGTTCTGTTTGCTATGCCTTTTTTCCCTGTTTCTCTGCCTCTTTTCGTTCCCTGTCGTTTTTCCTCTTTGCCTTTCTTCCAGTTTCTACCCTTTTTCTTTCTCGTTTTGTACGACTTATTTCCATTCCCTTTTCCTCCCTTTTGATCTGGAAGTTTCCTTTGCACTTCACGAGTTAACCTATATTGAGGGGCAGAGCGCGTTGCCTTTTTTCATACGAATGGCGCCCCCCGCCGTCACGCTGCGGCGTTGGCCATGCCGCTTTTGAGGAGCGCGTCGATGGCCTCGATGATCTCCGGGCTCTCGTATTCCCTGCCGTCCAACCCGTATATGATCGTGAAGGCAAAGATATCGGCCAGGGTCTCCTCAGGGTCGATGACGTAGTCGGTATTCCTGCCGAACACCTCCCAGAAGTTCGCCGCGTCCTCGGCGGTGTACAGCGTGCCGAGGTCGTCTACGGGCACCAGGCCGGTGACCCCGAGCTCGAAGAAGCTGTCCCCCGGCTGCTCGAAGGGCCTGACGGTGGTGAAGATCACGGCGCAATCCACCTTCTCGCCGCCGATGTCAAAGGCCGCGTAGGAATTGTGGCGCTCCACGTCCGGGTTGTTGATGATCCGCTCCCGTATCTCGCTCGGGAAATCATAGTCCTCGCCGACGACGGTAAAGCCCAGTATGGCGTACATCTTCGCGCGGAAATCGGGATGGTTGCGGGTCAGGCAGTGGAAGAGCTCGTGGGCTATGACCTCGCAGAAAAAGGCCTGCGCGTCCTGATTGTCACTCAAGGCGTACTCCATGATCACATCGCCCAGATAGATCTGCGTGCCGTGGGTATAGCCGCCCGCGCCGTTCTCCTCGGCCATGGTGGTCTTGGCGAACACGATGCCGTCCGTCGCCGGGAGGGCGTAGCCCCGCTCGGCGCAAATTTGCTCGATCTGCGCCATGGCCCCGTCGATGGCGGCCCGCTCCGCCTCGGTGTAGTCGCGGGTCTGGGCGGCGGCGAAGGTCTCCATCTCATCGAGGCTCACATCCAGCTTCTGCAGCCGGAACCGCAGGTCGTTTTGGTTGAGGTTGTCGTAGTATTCCCGGTTGGAGAGCATCAGCTTTGCGCCCTCGTCGGCGTCGGCGAAGCGGTAGCCGAAGACCTCGGCATGGGCAGACGCGGCGAGCAGCAGCAGGCACATCAGTGTGATCAACAGCTTTTCATGAGTATACGCCTCCTCAGCGTCATTATGTTGCCCTCATTATAGCAGAAGCGCCGCCGCGTGGCAAGCGCTTTTCGGGCTTGTCCGCGGGGCGCGAATGTGATAAAATGACGGTGCGATATCAACGCTATGAGGGGGATGTACATGGACGATTCCTTTGAGATCTACACCGACCGGGTGACGCTGTGCGACGACGGCGTCTACCGCTGGTACTACGACATGGACATGTACAGGAACAAATCCATGCTCTGGATGCTTTTGCGGATCAACCTGTTCATCATGCTGGGCGTGAGCATCGGCGGCGCTGTGCTCACAGGCCTCGTCAAGCACGATTTCAAGGATCCCATGGTGCGGGGCATATTCGTGACCGGGCTGGCGCTGCTGGCCCTCATGTCGGTGCTGTACGTGATCGGCTTCTACATCGCCGCCGCCGTCAAGCGCGGCAACTACCGGCTGCACTTCGACATGCGGGAGGACGGCATCGAGCTGGTCTGGTCCCCCGGGGTCAGGGAGACCTTCGACACCGGCAAGAAGGTCCTCACCCTGGCGGGCAACGCCCTCGGCTCCCGGCAGGTGCGGGGGCGCTACCGGCCTTCGCTGGACGAGGTCTCCAACCTCGCCTTTTCCTCGGTGTTCCGGCACAAGAGCTACCCCCAGTGGGACATGATCGACCTCTTCGTGCCGGGGGGCAAGTTTCAGGTGTATGTGGCGAAGGGGGATTTTGAGCAGGTCGAGAGGTTTATACTTGAGCGGATACGCGCTTAACCTTTCACCGCCCCGGCGGTCAGGCCGCTCATGAACTGCTTCTGCATGCACAGGTACAGCACCACGATCGGGAAGGAGGCCAGTATCACGTTGGCGAACACCAGGTTCCACTGGGAGGTATACGCGCCGATGGCGTTATAGATGCCGGTGGTGATGGTGCGGCCCGAGGTGGAGCCCAGTATGTACATGGGATTGAGGAAATCGTTCCAGATCCACATGCCCATCAGTATGACGGCGGTGGCCGTGCAGGGCTTGAGCAGCGGGAATATGATCTTGAAGAAAATGCCGATGGTGCTGGCCCCGTCGATGTAGGCGGATTCGTCGAGGCTCACGGGGATGGAGTTGATGAAACCGGTGTAGAGGAATATAGTGGTCGAGAAGTACGCGCCGCCGTAGAACATCAGAAGGCCCGTGGGCTTGTACATCAGGTGCAGCATGCTCAGGGTCTTGATGCTGGGCACCAGCGTGACCACCGGCGGCACCATGATGCCGATCAGGGCGTAGGCGTACAGGCATTTGCAGAGCTTGTTGTTCCTGCGGATGATCACGTAGGCCGCGCAGGAGGAGATGAGTATCAACAGCGCCACGGAGCTTACGGTGATCAGCAGGCTCGTGGCGTACAGCGAGGCGATGTTGGAGGAATGGAACGCCTCGACGAAGTTGTCCAGCGTGGGCCGCGTCGGCAGCGACAGCGGGGATTTGATGATATCCCCGTAGGACTTGAAGGAGTTCGACACCGCGATGTACAGCGGGAACAGGTAGATCAGCGCGAAGAGCACCGCGAGGCAGTTGCCGAGCCCCTCCCGGAGCAATCGATTCCTTTTAACGCTCATATCAGTATTTCACCTCGCGTCGCTTTGTGATGCTGAGCTGCACGGCGGATACGATGACGATCATCACAAACAGCACCAGTATGATGGCGGAGGAGTAGCCCCGCCGGTTGTACTCGAAGGCCTTCTCCACGGACAGCAGCGTGATGGTCTGCGTGGCCCCGCCGGGGCCGCCGCCGGTGATGACCTTCACGTGGTCGTACTGCTTGAGCCCGCCGGCCATGGACAGTATGCTGTTGATGGTGATGCCGGGCATCATCAGCGGCAGCGTGATCTTGAAGAAGCGCTGCACGCCGCTGGCGCCGTCCACCTCGGCGGCCTCCATGAGCTCCGTGGGGATGGTGTTGAGGGTGGCCACGTAGATCACCAGGAACAGGCCCAGGCCGTTCCAGGCGATGATGACGGAGATCATCACGATGGTGCGCAGGGGCGTGGCGTAAAAGTCATACGGCGCGATGCCGAACACCCCCAGCACCGTGTTGATCACGCCGCCGTCGGTCTGCATGATGTAGGACCAGATGAAGGCCACCACGACGCTGCTTAGAACCGTGGGCACGAACACCGCGCTCTTGGTGAAGGCGCAGGCCCGGCTCTTGCGGTTTAACAGCACCGCCAGCAGCACGCCCAGCACGTTGTAGATCAGCACCGTGATCACCGTGATGATCAGCGTCACCTTCAGCGCGTTGTAGAAGTCGGCGTCCGCGAACAACCGGCGGAAGTTCTTGAGCCCGATCATCTTGTAGTTCTTGCTGATGCCGTCCCAGTTGGTGAAGCTGTAAAAGAAACACATGCCCAGCGGGATGATCATGAATACGGTGTAGATCAGGTATCCCGGCGCCACCAGCAGGGTGTCGTGCAGTTTGTTGTGCTTCATCCGCGTTGTCCCCCTTAATGGAAGGGAGGGGTAAATGTCTACCCCTCCCGATGATCAGCCCCGCGACTACAGCTTACGCCGCGTCGTCGATGGCCTCCTTGGCGATCTCCCACTCCTCGTCAAAGGCGTCCAGCTCGGAGGCCACGTCGGCGCCGATGGCGATGTTCTGGGTCATCTTGTTGGTGAAGTAATCCTTCAGGCCGGGCAGGAAGGCGTCGTCGCCGGTCATGCTCTCGAAGCCCTCGACCTCGGTCATGTTGGCGATCTGCTCCTCCATGTCCTTCCTAAGGGGGATCATGTCATACTCGACGGTCTCCTTGGTGGTGCTGAACAGCTGCTCGGACTTCAGGAACTCGCCGTAGAGCTCCTTGTCGGTGAAGAAGAAGTGGATGAAGTCCTTGCAGACCTCGGGGTACTTGGTGTCCGCGCCGATGGACAGGCCCTCGTTGACGAACACGGAGACCACGTTGGCGTCCTCGTCGCCCGGGAGCGTGAACCAGCCGACCTCGAAGTCCTGCTCGGCCTTGGCGACCTCGGCGTTGACCCAGGAGCCGATGGGCAGCATGGCGGCCTTGCCGGTGAAGAACTGCTCGAGCATCTGGGTGTAGGTGATGCCGGTGATGTTGGAGCCGCAGTACTTGGTGCAGATGGTCTGGTACTTCTCCATGGCCTTCTGCAGGTCGGGGTTGTTGAACTTCACCTCGTCGGCGTTGCGCTTGGCGCCCCAGTGCAGGTCCTTGGCCAGCAGATCGGTGCCGGCGAACATGTTGGCGAGCTGTCCCTGCGGCCAGCCGTCCTTGAGGCCCAGGGAGAAGGGCTGGATGCCCGCGGCGAGCAGCGTCTCACTGGCATCCACCAGCGCCTGCCAGGTCTGTGGCACCTCGATGCCGTTGGCGGCGAACATGTCCTTGTTGTAGAACACGCCGATGATCTGCTTCTTGTAGTTGGCCACGTATTGCTTGCCGTCGATCTTGCCCACGTTGGGGTCGGCCAGGTAGTCCAGGTCGCCCTCGTCGAAGGCCAGCAGCGCGCCGGAGGGCACGAAGTCGGCGGGGTTCTGCATGACCATGATGTCCGGGAACTGATCCGTCGCCAGCAGGGTCTTCTCATACTGCGGCAGCGTGACGTTGGAGGAGGGGTTGCCGATGATCTCCACCTTCACGTCCGGCTTGGCGGCCATGTAGCGGTCGGCGATGGACTGCCAGAACTCCAGCGGCAGCTGGGGCTGGATGTTGACGCAGAATACGATCTTGGTCTCCTCCGCGAACGCGGCGCAGGCCGTGCCACAAATCAGGAGCGCGCACAAAATCAGCGACAGGATCTTCTTCATGATTGACTCTTCCTTTCCAATCTTAATACTTGGCGTTCTCCGCCTCACGATTCCATTATATTTGAACCCGCCGAATTGTACAATGTGCAATATTCTTGATTGTGGTATAAATAATTCAGTTCCTCAGATCCGACGGCGTGATGCCGGTGACCTTCTTGAATATCTTCAAAAAATAGTGATAATCGGTAAAGCCCACCTGCTCGGCGACCTCGTAGACCTTGAGCGTGGGGTTGTTCAAAAGCCGCCTTGCCTCCTTGATGCGCAGGGCGTTGACGTAATCGGTGAAGGCGCTGCCCGTCTCCTTGTGGAACACCTGCCCCAGGTAGGAGGTGTTGATGTGGCACTCCGCCGCCACTTGCTTGAGGGTCACGCCCTCGCGGTAGTGCTGGTTGATGTAGGCGAGGGCGTACCCCACCACCGAGGCGCTCTTGCCCAGCACCGATTCGTTCCGGGCGAACAGCTCGTCGCACAGCTTGAACAGCCACGCGCGCATGTCCGAAAACCGGCGCAGCGTGAAAAGCTGGGCGTAGTCGAAGTCCCGGGGCTCGCGGAAGGCGTTCATGCCGCCGTAGAGCTCCCGGAAGCAGTCCGTCATCCTTACGGCGATGTGCATCAGCAGGTTGCGCACCTGGTTGACCGAGGGCGCCGCCTCGGCGGTCACGGCCGTCAGCTCTTGATCGAGGTAATCCTTGAGCCCATTCGGGTCCCCGCGGCGGATGAAGCCCTTGAGCTTCTCCATGTCGATGCGGTCGTAGGCGTGCACCGGCAGCGTGGCCTCCGGCACGCCGTCGTACCATATGACGCCGCTGTTTTTGAGGAACGCGCCGTACTCCAGGCTCTCCTTCGCGCTCTGATAGGCCCGCGGGATGTCCTCCAGGCGCTCCACCGGCTGGCCGACGCCGATCATCAGCGTGGGCTCCCCCTCCCGGGCGGCGCGGCTCACCACCAGCTCCAGCGTGCGCTGCAGCTGTATGCGGTCGTCCGGCGAGCCGTCGCAGGCGGCCAGCAGCGCCAGGCTGCCGTCCGCGTCAATGAAGGGCATCAGCTTCTCCCCCGCGTCCTCCGTCAGCGCCTTAAACAGCGCCTCCCGGCGGTCCGTCGGAAGCTGTCGGCTCAGCGAGCACACCGCGCAGACGTAGCTCTCGGCGTAGAGCGAAAGCTTCAAAAACTCCGCCTTTTCCCGAAGCTCCTCGGCGCTGATGTTGCCGTTCACCAGTCGGCGCAGCGTGTTGGAGCGCAGAAGCTCGCTGCCCTGCCTGATCTGCAGGTCGATGACCGCCTCCCGCTCGATCTCCCCGACGGCGTTTTTGAGGTTGGAGATCAGCTCGTCGTTGTCGATGGGCTTGAGCAGGTAGTTGTCCACCCCCAGCCTGATGGCGGCCTTTAAGTAGCTGTAATCGCTGTAGCCGCTGAGGATGGTGATCTTGACCTCGTAGTTCAGCTTCCGGACCTCCTGGATCAGCTCCAGGCCGTCCATGCCGGGCATGCGGATGTCGGTGATCAGTATCTCCGGGCGTATGGCGCGCACCAGCCTGAGCGCCTCCACGCCGTCGGCGGCCTCCCCCGCCACCTCCAGGCCCAGGCTGTCCCACTCGATGGTCTCCCGAAGGCCCCTGCGGATCATAGGCTCGTCATCCACGATGATCACTCTGTACATAGTGCTCCAGCTCCTCCTTTCTCCGGGCGGGCATGGCGATGCGGATCACGGTCCGCACCCCGGGCTCGCTCTCGATCTTCAACCCGTAGGGCTCCCCGAACAGTATGCGCAGGCGCTGGTGCACGTTGCTCAAGCCGATGCTGGCCTCGTCCCCCGGCTCCGCCTCGGGCTGGTCCAGGCCGGTCTCGATGCGCCTGACGGTCTCCGCGTCCATGCCGCGGCCGTTGTCCGCCACGGCGATCACCAGCGTTCCGTCGTCGATCTCCTCGGCCCCGATGGTGATCACGCCCCCCTCCTGCACCCCCATCTGCCCGTGCTTGATGGCGTTTTCCACCAGGGGCTGGAGTATGAACCGGGGCACGCCCAGCGTCATCAGGCGCTGGGGCACGTCCATCACCACGTCGAAGGCGTCGGCGTAGCGTATCTTTTCAAGCTCCACGAAGGCGGAGGCGTATTCGATCTCCTCGTGAAGCTCCACGAACATGCCCCGGGTCTTGATGTTCCACCGAAACAGGTTGCCCAGTATGTGGATCATCTTCGCGGTCTCGGCGTCCTTGTTGATCAGGGCGTTGACGCGGATGGACTCCAGCGTGTTGAACAGGAAGTGGGGGTTGATCTGGGCCTGCAGCGCCTTGAGCTCGGCGGTCTTGGATTTGAGCTGGTACACGTAGGCGGTCTGGATGTGCTTGTCCAGGCTGGTGATCATGTTGTTGAAGCTCTGCTCCAGGTAGCCGATCTCGTCGTTGACCGGCACGTCGGGGTATTCGCTGAACTCGCCGCGCTCCAGCTTGCGCATCTTCCGCACCAGCAGCTCGATCCTGCGGGAGAAGAGCTGGGCGGATACCATGCTGATGACCATCGCCAGCGCGATGCACACCACCAAGACGCCGTAGAGGCTCCGGCGGATGGCGTCGGCCTCCCGGCGGATCACCTCGCGGCTGACGATGTTCAAAAAGCGGTAGCCCGTGCGCTCCGAGCGCTGGGTGTTGACCACCCACGCCCGGTTGGATTCCGCCGCGTCCAGATCCGCGATGCCGAAGCGGGAGCCGTCGAAGGGCTTCCCCGCCCCCTCGCCGGAGGAATCGAACAGCGTCATGCCACTCTCGTCCACCACGAACAGCGTGCCGTTCAGGCTGTCGGCGTTCTGGTAGGCATCCTTGAAGTGGTCCGCCCACACGTTGACCACGATGTAGCCCAGCGGGCGGTTGAAGCGCACCGCGTTCTCGTCGAACAGGTAGATGCAGTAGGAGATGACCGCGTAGTCGTTGACGCTCGAGGCGTTGATGTACTCCGGGATGTGGTTGGGAATGCTGCGGATCTTGTTGTCGACCGACCCGCCCAGCAGGTTCTGGTCGTAGAAATCGTAGTTCAGCGAGGTGTCCCTGCCCGACACGCTGGAGAAGAAGAACACGTCCCGGTCGCCGTAGTCCACGATGAATATGTCGGAGATGAAGGCGTTGGCGGTGCAGATATCCTGCAAATAGCTGGAGATCACGCCCCGCTTGGCCTTGCGGTCCAGCGTTTCGAGCTTGCGGGGATTCAGGTAATCCACGATGCTGTAGTTGTCGTAATAGCTCAGCGGCATGTACAGCCGGGAGAATATGCCCTGCACCGTCTTGTAGGTGCCGTCGCTGTACGCCCGCACCTGCTGCACGATCTCCCGGTCCACCCGGGACTCCTTCTCCGTCAGCGTCCGCACCACCCGGGAGGTGGTGAACGCGAACACCAGCCCCAGCGCGATGACGATCACCAGGCCGTAGGACAGCAGCATCTTGATAAAATACCGGCTCACAAAGCGTGGCCTTTGCCGGGACATGGGAAAGCCTCCTTTGGGAGTGTGGAGGGTGGAGTGTGGAGTGTGGAGTTGAAGTTAGCGCATGATGTGGGACGACTCCCTCCGTCTCGGCTTCGCCGAGCCACCTCCCTCTGAGAGGGAGGCTCTGGGTTTCGCAGCCAAAAGGGAGCTGTTGCGCTAAGGGCAATCTGCACAAATGAACCGACGGGAATCGGGCGATGGGGGCAGGCGCAAGCGCGGAAGCGCCCCTACGAGCAGGCAGAGATTTCAGACGTTTTAGCCTCTGCCATACGTGAAAAGTCCCTTAATCAGTGCGTAGCGTAGGGGCGATGCCCTCATCGCCCACACTATTTCTTAATGGTTTTGTGCATCTTTACGTTAATGCAACAGCCCCTGGCGCGCAGCGCCTGAGGGAGTCCTTGCGTTATCCCTCAACTATCCGCGAAGAACCCGGCTGCTCGTGACCGGAAATCACGCCGCTTCGTCCTCAGGCATTCTAAAACTCCACACTCCACTCTCCAAACTCCACACTCTATCTCTTGAGCAGTACCGCAAACGCGCAATCCGCGGACACCTTCGCCGCGATGGCGCCGTCCTCGAAGCGGATGTCTTCGGGGTGTTCGGCGTAGATGCTCTCCACCGCGTAGCCGTCGCCGACGGGGAGCGTCAGGCGCTCGGGGGCGCCGTCGAAGGCGTGGGCCACGATGAGCTTCCGGGCGCCGTCCGGGGCGGTGCGCTCCACCGCCTGCCAGAGCGTGGGATGGCGGTAGCTTGCGATCTCCGGGCCCCGCCGGGCCGAGACGCCGTCCCTTATGACCCCCTCGGCGCGCCGGTAGAAGGCGATGCCCGCGTCGACCGCCGCCCACTGCGCCGGGCTCAGCGCCTCCACGTCGCCGGACAGGCACATCACCCCCAGGAAGGTGGCGGCGACGGACCACACCAGCCGCTTAATGGAATCCTCCTTGCGCAGCACCGCCCAGATCAGGCTCTGCTCGGGCAGCATGGCCCGGTGCAGGTTCGCCGCGACGATGGGCAGCTCCCGCACCTCGTGGGCGTCCGTGGCGGAGGCCAGCTGGCAGAGCCCCAGGAACGAGGGCTCCAGCCGGTGCCCGCCGGAGGCGCAATCCTCGATGATCAGCCCCGGCACCCGCCCACGCATCTCCTTAAAGAAGTCCTGCGAGGCGGCGATGCTCTGACGAAGCCCCTCGCCCAGGCTCTCCGCGCCGTCGCAGCCCACGCCGACGCACTCGTTGTAGTCGATCTTCACGTATTCAAAGCCGTTGTCCGCCAGCGTGCCGATGACCTTCTCCCGAAGATAGTCCCGCACCCAGGGGTCGCGCATGTCCCAGAACCGCCTGAATCCCGCGGTGACCGGCGTCCCGAAGCGCTTGAGCTGGTGCGCCTCCTGGTGGAATGCGTCGGACTCCCGGCCGCAGATCTCCGCCTCGAACCACAGCCCCGGGCGCATGCCGGCATCGCGGATGGCACGGGCCGCCGCGCCCAGGCCCCGGGGAAACTGCTCCGCGTTGACCCGCCAGTCCCCCATGTTCATCTCCCAGCTTTTACCCGCCTGGGCGTACCAGCCGCAGTCGATGACGAAGTAGTCGATGTCCCTGCCCTTCAACACCTCCGCCATGGCCTCGACCCGCCGCTGGGTCGGGCAGCCCCAGGTGGCGCAGTATTCGTTGAACACCACCGGCAGCCTTTCCGGGCGAGGCAGCGCGTTCAGCGGGCGCTTCATCATGCCCGTCAGCCGGGCGCACAGCGCGTCCAGGCCCTCCGAACAGGCGGTCAGATGCGCCTCGGGCGTCTCAAAGCTCTCCCCCGGGCGGACGGTCTTCGCCCAGTGGCCGAAGTCGTAGTCCGCCGGCCCGCCGGACAGGCACAGGCCGTCGTCCCGGCGATAGGCCTCGATCTGCCAGGACGCCGGCGCGTGCAGCTGGACCCCCCAGAGCACGCCGCTTTTCACATCCTCCACAGCGGCGAAGGGGAACCACCTGCGCACCGGCATCGAGCCGACCTGCCCGAACCTCTCGCTGGCCGCGCCGTGCCGGGCCCAGGAGGGCTCCAGCTGCAGGTCCTCTATGGCCTCGCTGACCAGCCGCCCCTCGTTGCTCCACTTGCTGCGCAGCCGGTGCAGCTTAAGCGTCCCCGGGGCGTCCCCCGGGGCGTAGGGCGTAAGCCCGAACAGGCTGAAAGCGGACAGCATCTCCAGCGTCACGGCCTCCGGGCCTCGGTTGATGAAGGCCGATCGCGCCGCCACGCCGCCTTCCCCGCGATGATGGGTCAGCCGGTGCTCGATGAACAGCCCTCCCGGCGCGGCGAGGGTGGTGACGACGGTCGTCACATCCCCCTCCCGGCGGACCGCCTGGCCCTCATATTTGAAGCGGAACGCGCTCGCGCCGTTTCGCAGGGTGTGGCCGTTGGCGAAGCCGAAGGGGAAGTCGTCGCCCCGAAGCCTCACCTGCACGAGCGTCTCCGGGGTCAGACGCTTGTCCGGCCAGGCCCCTTCCCGCCCCGCCGGATCGATCCGCAGCCCTACGATGCCCTCGTCCTCCCATAGCCAGTTGCTCACGTACAGGTCCCCGAAGACCTCTCCGCGCAGTAGACGCACGACGCATCACTCCCTTGTTTCGTGTTGATGGTTGTTAATTGGGAATTGGCGGGCTTCGCCAGAGAGTGGAGTGTGGAGTGTGGAGTGAATAGCTGCTACCGCGCTTATAATTTGGGGGTTCTGCTTCGGTAACTTTAACTCCACACTCCACTCTCCACACTCCACACTCAATTCACGCCCCCTCCTCCATCGCCACAACCGTCTCCTCCGCCCTCGGCAGCACCACCCTTATACGGGTGCCGAGGCCGGGGCGGCTGACCACCTCGAACCAGCCGCCGTGGCGCTCCACGATCCAGCGGGCGATGGACAGCCCCAGCCCCGTGCCGCCGCTCTGCCGCGCGCGGGCGGGGTCGGCCCGGAAGAATCGGTCGAATATGTGGGGCACGTCGGCCTCGTCGATGCCGATGCCCCCGTCCTGCACCTCGATCCAGCTGTTTTCGTCCCCGCCGCCGCAGCTTAGGCGTATGATGCCGCCCTCCGGGGTGTAGCGCATGGCGTTGTCGATGAGCACGCGCGCCGCCTGCTTGATCAGCGCCGGGTCCGCCGTCACCGGGGCGGCGTCGGCCCTGCCCTGCCGCCAGTCGTGGGCGGCGTCGATCATGCGGTATTCGTCCAGCGTCTCGGTCAGCATGTCTCTCAAATCCATGTACTCCGGGCTGAGCTGCATGCGGCCGTTGTCGCCCCGGGCCAGGAACAGAAGCTGCTCCACCAGCGTCTTCATGTGCTCCGTCTCGCTCTTGATGGCGGCGATGGATTCCTCCAGCACCTGCGGGTCGTCCTTGCCCCAGCGGTCCAGCATGCCGGCGTAGCCCTGCAGCACTGCGATGGGGGTGCGCAGCTCGTGGGAGGCGTCGGAGACGAACTGGGCCTGCTGCCGGTAGGCCGCGTGCATGCGGGCGAGCAGGTTGTTGATGGCGTCCTCCAGGCCCTTCAAATCCTTGTCGCCGGTGGACAGCTTGTCGCCGATGTCGATGCGCTCAAGCGCGTCCTCCAGGTCGTGGAACTTGGCCTCGTCCACCCGGGGGCGCGCCGCCGCGGCGTCGGAGAGGCGCTGGGCCGTCTCGGCCATCCTGTCCAGGGGCTTGAGCAGCTTCCGCGCGCCGTGGGCGCCGCCCAGGAATCCCAGCAGCCAGAATACGCCCTCGACGATCAGCAGCGGCCGCCCGAACAGCCAGGCCAGATGCAAAAACGGTTGAAGCGGCACCGCGTGCACGGCGCCCTCCCAGGTGAAGGTGTAGCACAGGGACTTAAGCCAGTCCAGGTTGCTCAGCCCCTCCTGTGCCGTGAACCCCCGGGCGATGCTCAGGCCCGCGAACGCCCCGGTGACCTCCGTCTCCCGGACGTACAGGTACGCCGCCGCGCAGGCGAGCAGCGCGGCGGCGTCCACCAGCAGCGTGACCCACAGCTTCTTCCACTGCCAGGCGCGATGGATGCGGCGCGCGATGGAATTGAACCGTCGATTCGCGTTCATAGCCTTACTCTTTTCTCAGGACGTAGCCCACGCCCCGCACCGTGTACAATAGCTTCACGCCGTAGGCGTCGTCGAGCTTTGCGCGCAGGTAGCGCATGTACACGTCCACGATGTTGGTCTCGCCCATGTAGTCGTAGCCCCACACCTGCTCCATCAGCGTGCTGCGAGCCATCACGATGCCCTCGTTTTCCATCAGTATCTTCAACAGCTCGAACTCCCGGTGGGTCAGCTCCACCGGATGGCCGTCGTAGCGGACCGTATGCCGGTCGGGGTCCAGGGAGAGCTTTCCCACCTCCAGCGCTTTGGACGCGCGGCGCTCCGTTTTGCGCAGGCGCACGCGGATGCGGGCCAGCAGCTCCTCGATCACGAAGGGCTTGGTGATGTAGTCCTCCGCGCCCATGTCCAGGCCCGTGACCTTGTCCATCACCGTGTCCCGGGCGGTGAGCATGATGACCGGGGTGTCCACCGTCCGCCGGGCGCGCCGCAGCACCTCCAGCCCGTTCAATCCGGGCAGCATGATGTCCAGCAGCACCAGGTCATACGCGCCGGACTCCATGCGCTCGAGCCCCGTGCGGCCGTCGGCGGCCTTGTCCACCTCGTAGCCCTCGTGACGAAGCTCCAGCTCCACGAACCGGGCGATGCGCTCCTCGTCCTCGACGATCAGTATGCGGTCCGACATGGTTTACGTTCACTCCTCGTGCTTGATCTCATCGACCACCCGGCCGGCGACCTCGGCGGCCTTGTCCATGGCCTTGTTGATGCTCTCGCAGCCCAGCTCCGCGCCGTTGAAGGCGTAGCGGAACCCGGCGAACAGCCCGATCACCAAGAGCGGCACGCATACCCAGAAGGCGAACAGCAGCAGCACCACCAGTATGGTCACCGGCAGCTCCAGCACGACCTCGTCGGAGCCCTTGCGCCGCACCTCGAAGCGGTTGCGGTTGCCGCAGGCGACGGCCTTGCGCAGCAGCCTGCCGATCTGCCGAAGGAGGCCGCGGTCCTCGCGCCGGGCGTCGGACGCTTCCTCGTCCCGCGCCTCCTGCCGGGTGGAGTAGGCCTCCTTCCCGCCGCCGTGCGCCTTTTCCAGCATCAGCGCCGCGTCCAGCATATCCCAGTCGCAGGCCTCCAGCGCTTCCTTGGCCTCCTCCATGGTCACGCCCATCTTCTCGCTCAGCTTTTCGGTCATTTCGTAATTCGTCACGGTGATAACCTCCTCAAACGATCCGTCGTTTTCCTGTTGACGGGATCATTATATCGCCCCAACATGAAATGACAAGAAAAGAAGATTAGAGGGAGATTAGAATTCCTTGAGGGAGTAGGGGTTACGGCGGTTGCGTAGGGGCGATGCCCTCATCGCCCGGCGTAGGGGCGATGCCCTCATCGCCCGCGTTTCGACACGGAGATCATTCCTTAACGGCGACGAATTCGATCTCCACCAGGCCGTCCTTGGGCAGGCGCGCCACCTCCACGCAGGAGCGGGCGGGCTTGCTGTCGCCGAAGAAATCCGCGTAGATGGCGTTGACCGCGCCGAAGTCGTTCATATCCTTGATGAACACCGTGGTCTTGACGATGTCGGACTTCGAAAACCCCGCCTCGTCCAGTATCGCCTGTATGTTCGCCAGGGACTGCCGGGTCTGGGCCTGCACGCCCTCGGGCAGCGCGCCGGTCTCCGGGATCAGGCCCAGCTGGCCGGATGAAAACAGCATGTTCCCCGCCTTGACGGCCTGCACGTAGGGTCCCACCGCCGCCGGCGCCTTGTTGGTATTGATGATCATGATCACAACCTCCTTATAATGATGATATTATTGTTTCAAATCAAACATGGACTTCGGGATGTGGCAGTAGCCGCCGGGGTTCTTCTCCAGGTACTTCTGGTGGTACTCCTCGGCGCTGAAAAAGTTTATGAGGGGCTTGAGCTCCACCGCCAGCGCCCCGCCGGCCTTCGCCGCCTCAGCCCGGTAGACCGCCTCGATCTCACCAAGCTGCGCGGGGTCGGTGTAGTAGATGCCGGTGCGGTACTGTATGCCCGCGTCGTTGCCCTGCCGGTTGACCGACAGCGGGTCGATCACCATAAAGTAGTACTTGAGCAGCGCCGTCAGGGAGATGACGTCGGGGTCGAAGTCGACGCGCAGGGTCTCGGCGTGGCCGCTGTTCTGGCACACCTGCTGATAGGTGGGGGCTATATCCGGCCCGTTGGCGTAGCCCACCTCGGTATGGACCACGCCCTCAAACTGGTCGAAGAACCTCTGCATCCCCCAGAAGCAGCCCCCCGCCAGGCAGATGGTGCGGGTGTTCATGGTGCATCCCTCCTTTATCGTTAAATCCTGCCGTTCGCCCAGGCGTAGCAGTACGCCTGGGTCCTGGCGGCAAAGGCCTCGGTCCTGAGCAGCCTGCGCATCTCCTCCCGGGTGTACCAGCCCGGCACGATCTCCTCGGCGTCGGAGGTGCTCTCCCGGAATTCCCCGGCGGCGACGCCGAACACGCAGACGTTGCGCTCGTTGGAGAAGCCTATGGCGCTGTAGCTGTTGTCCAGCACGTCGTCCACGCGCACAAGCTCGAGCCCGGTTTCTTCCCAGAGCTCCCGGCGGGCGCTCTCCTCCGGGGTCTCGCCCGCGTCGATCAGCCCCGCGGGGAAGTTGTAGATCCACTGGGCCATGGCCATGCGGTACTCCCGGCTGACCAGTATGCGCTCGCCGGATTCGTCGGTCAGTATCAATATGACCGAATCCGGCTTCTTGTTCTGCAGCGCTTCCAGCGTGCGGATGTCCCTGTTCCGGCTGATGATCTCGTAGGTCTTGGGACGGCCCGCCTCGGTGACGTAATCCACGTCGTAGCGGGTGATGAACCTGCCCTCGTGGACCTTTCGGATGCCCTGATATCTCACGGATACGACCTCCCGGTTTCAGAGTGTGCCTCGCGGTTGCCCGCGGGGGGAATGTGTGGTATCTTCAGGGAAGCCCCGTCATGCCCCTGCCGTAAACGCCCCGATCTCCCTTTGCAGCAGATCAAACACCTTCGCCACCAGATAGCCGTCCGCGACGGCGTGGTTCAGCCGCACGCTGACGGGCATCATCAGCCGGTCGCCCTCCCGGCGGTAGCGGCCCCAGTTGACGATGGGCGCGAAGAACGGGAAGTTGTCGGGCTGCGCCCGAACCGTCATGACGCATCGGATCGAAGCAGCCTCCCCAGCGTCTCCTTGAGCTTTTCAATATCCACGGGCTTCGACAGGTGGGCGTTCATGCCCGCCTCGAGGCACTGTTTGACGTCCTCCTCGAAGGCGTTGGCGGTCAGGGCGACGATGGGGATCGTCGCGGCGTCGGGCCGGGGCAGCCTCCGGATCTCCCGGGAGGCGGTCAGGCCGTCCATGACGGGCATCCGCATGTCCATCAGTATGGCGTCGAAGTGCCCCGCCGCGCTCCGGCCGAACAGCTCCACGGCCTTCTTGCCGTTCTCAGCCCACTCGCAGGTGACGTCCTCCATCTCCAGAAGGTCCGTCAATACCTCGGCATTCAGCGCCTGGTCCTCCGCGATCAGCACGTGCCTGCCCGCGATGGACGCGCCCGCCGGGGCCTCCGCGGCCTGGCCCGGAGCCTGCGGGAGCGCCTCGCCCTCGGCCCGGCCCAGCGCCACGGTCACGGTGAAGGTGGTGCCCAGGCCCTTTTCGCTCTCGACGCCGATCTCGCCGCCCATCATCTCCACGATGCTCCGGGTGATGGCCATGCCCAGGCCGCTGCCGCCGTACTGGTTGGTGTTGGAGGTATCCTCCTGGGAGAAGGCCTCGAACAGCCTGGGGATGAAGGCCGCGTCCATGCCGATGCCGGTGTCCTCCATGGTGAAGCGCAGCATGGCCCGGCCGTCCGCGCCGTCGGTCTGTGCCACGGTGAGCGTGACCACGCCGGGGGCCTCGGTGAACTTCACGGAGTTGCCCAGTATGTTGATGAGCACCTGCTTGAGCTTCAAATCGTCGCCGACGAACCACTCGTCCAGCGGCTCGACCCGGTTGCATACGAATTTGAGCCCCTTGTCCTCGCACTGGCCGCCGACGATCACGCAGATCTGCTCCAGGAACTCGCGGAAGGAGAAGCGTTCCTCCCGGAGGGTCATGCGGCCGGACTCGATGCGGCTCATGTCCAGTATATCGTTGATGAGGGACAGCAGGTGCCGCGCGCTCGAGCCGATCTTCTCCAGCGTCTCGCGGGTGCGCGGGGGCAGGTTTTCCTCCCGCAGGGCGATGCTGTCCAGCCCGATGATGGCGTTCATCGGCGTGCGGATCTCGTGGCTCATCTGGGACAGGAACTGGGACTTCGCCCGGTTGGCGCTGCGGGCCTCCTCCGCGGAGGCGATCAGCCGGCGGCTGGTCTGCGCCTGCCAGCGTATGAGCCGGTTGATCAGCGCCACGACGAACCCCAGGCACGCCCCGAACAGCGCCAGCACCACCAGCGTCACCAGCACCACGCTGCCGTAGATGTTCCACCAGCGGTTGGCCACCATCACGGTGAAGCCGGAGCCGATCCTGCGGCTCAGGCAAGCCATGAGCCGGGTGGTGTAGTCCCGCATGGCGGTGACGCCCTGCCGGTGATAGGCGTCCGCGTACTCGGTGTCCTCGATGCTGGTAGCCGTCGCCTCGCCCATCTGGTATGCGGCGTTCGGGTGGTTGATGATCACGCCGTCGGAGTCCACCAGGAAGGCGTAGCTTCGGCTGGTGTAGCTCTCGCCCAGCACGTTGATCAGCTTGTCCAGGAAGAAATCGACGCCGAATATGCCCAGGAACTCCCCCTGTGGCCCGTAGACCACCCGCGAGAGGGTGACGCAGTAGTTGCCGCTCTGGGCGTCCAGGTAGGGCGCGGAGATGTTGAAGCCGTCGGCGGCGCGCTCCGTCTCCCGGTACCAGGGGCGGGTCTCGGGGCGCTCGTCCTCGCCGGGCTCCCAGCCGTTGTTCATGATGACCGGGTGCTCGGCGTAGGCGGCCATGTCGCCCACCAGCGCGGAGAGATCCTCGCCCGCCTCCCGGACCTGCCCGATCAGCGCCTTCGGGTCCTCGCCCTCCCGGAGCAGCCGGACGTCGCCCAGCCGCAGCAGCCGGGCCGATGAATCCCGCAGGCGGTCGGAGAAATCGTCGATGCTGCGCCGGACCCCGACGGCGGCGTCCTCCGAACGGCGGGCGCTTCGGGCGCTGAGCAGCCAGTAGACGACCACCACGGCCAGCATCAGCAGGTTGACGGACGCCAGCATGGCGATCTGCCGGTAGCTCTCGCCGTAGAGGGTGTCGGTGTTCACGCTGAGTATCAACACCCAGCCGTTGCTGGTCTCCGAGGAGAATATCACGCAGGGCCGGCCGTTCAGCTCCACCCGGAAGCTGTCGTGGGCCTGGGAGGCGATGACGCGCCGCAGTATCTCCGCGTACTCCGGCAGCTTCTGGTCCGCCACCTCGCCCACCAGGGACATGTCCGTATAGCCCGCGATCAGCCCGCCGGAGGTGACGATCATGGCGGTCTGGTCCCGGCCCTGGGTCATGCGGCGTATGGATTCCTAGAGTGTGTTTCTAAATGCAGGGAGATGCAATTTCGAGTGGATTTGCCTGCATTTCAAGGCGATTTTCCGCAGACTTGCTGGCGGCAAGTCAAGGGAAATCAACGCAGAAATGCAGGCAAAGACGCCGTAATTGC
>JAFRFY010000026.1 GCA_017434085.1 Clostridia bacterium | reverse complement strand
TGCATTTTCGGCGCCTTGAACTGCATTTCTGCGTTGGTTTCCCTTGACTTAGCGCCACTAAGCCTGCGGAAAACCGCCTTGAAATGCAGCCCAATCCACTCGAAACTGCACATGTCTCATTTTAGAAACACACTCTAGTATGACATCCCCGCGCGGAGAATAGACGAAGGAAAGAGGTTTATACTATGAAGAGGATTCTTGCGATGGTGATGGCGGCGCTGCTCATGCTGGCGGGGATCGGCGCGCTGGCGGAGGACGGACGGCTGACGGTGCAGGGCGTCGGTGTGGTGCGCGTGGACGCGGACCGGGCGAATATCTGCCTGGGTGTGCGGATTGCAGACGCGGACGTGGCCTCGGCGCAGGCCGCGGTGAACGAAGCGCTGGACGCGGTGATCGCGGCGCTGAAGGACATGGGCCTCGGGGCGGACGCGCTCAGCACCAGCGGCATCGGCATCTATCCCAACTGGGATTACAGCGACGGGGAGACCATCACCGGGTACACCGCCTACAACAGCCTCAACGTCGCCGTCACGGACGTGGAGAAGGTGGGCGCGTACATCGACGCCGCGTTCGCTGCGGGCGCGAACAGCCTGGACTATGTGGAGTTTTCCGCCGCGGATACCGACGAGGCGGGCCGGAAGGCGCTGACGCTGGCCATGGAGAGCGCCCTGGAAAAGGCGTGCGTGCTGGCCGAGGCCGCCGGCGTGGAGCTGGGCGATATCGTGAGCGTCACCGAAAACCCGGACGGCTACTATGTCGCGGAGAACGCGTTTGCCCGCACGGAGGAAGCCGACGCGGGCGGCGGGACAAAGGTGCTGGCCGCGCAGCAGCGGGTCACCGCCACGGTGAGCGTCACCTTTGACATTTCCGGTAAAAAGTGAGTAAGGCGCGCTTTTGCCCTTGCGCTTTTGCCGGGTATCGGGTATAATGATGAGGAAAACAGAAGGTTTTCCGGGTCGGCGGCTGCCGGAGAGCAAGGCGCCGACGATCGCGAGATATACTGGCATCGCGTTTTGACAGGAACGCATGATATGTGTCATTCATTATGAGGGGAGGCCATGATCGACATGGATGAGGAAAGGGATCTGGTCGTCTTTGAGGACGACGAGGGCAACGAGTTGACCATGGAGGTTCTGGATTACCTGGCCTACGAGGGCAAGGAATACGCATTGCTGACCGAATACGTCGAGGACGAAGCGGACGACGACGATGACGACGAGGAGCCGGTGGAGGTCTTCATCATGGAGGTCCGTCCGGTGGGCGACGACCAGGAGGAGTTCGTCCCCGTGGACGAGGACCTGGCGGAGACCCTGATCGAGATCTTCGAGGCCGACGATCTGGACGAGGTCTACGAGGACGAGGACGACGAATAGGTCGTCCCATCCCACGGATGCCGCCCTCCGGCTTTCGGAGGGCGGTTATTTTTTTCGCGAGGTCTTGACAAATCCTGCCGCGGGCGGTATAATGTCTTGCGTTGGCTGTCGCGGCTGCATTTCCCCAAGGCGGGCAAGCGCGGTCGTCCCGAATGTGCGGGCGTGGCGGAATTGGCAGACGCGCCAGATTTAGGTTCTGGTGTCGAGAGGCGTATGGGTTCGAGTCCCTTCGCCCGCACCAAATATGCGGTAGTAGCTCAGTTGGTAGAGCGCCACCTTGCCAAGGTGGAGGTCGCGAGTCCGAGTCTCGTCTACCGCTCCAACACCCATTGAATCGCGCGGGTGTAACTCAATGGTAGAGTTCCAGCCTTCCAAGCTGGCTACGTGGGTTCGATTCCCATCACCCGCTCCACGATCTGCGCGGTAGTAGCTCAGTTGGTAGAGCGCCACCTTGCCAAGGTGGAGGTCGCGAGTCCGAGTCTCGTCTACCGCTCCATAGGCACCATTAGCTCAGTTGGTAGAGCACCTGACTCTTAATCAGGGTGTCCAGGGTTCGAGCCCCTGATGGTGTACCAGTTACCGCGTCATACGATATGTACGACGCGGTTTGTTATTATCCGGCTCCTTATGGGCAAACGGTCACGGCCCCGACGCGGGCGACATGGGAAGGACAGATCATTATGTGTGGAATCGTCGGATTTACGGGCGCGCACGAGGCCGCGCCGATACTGCTGGACGGACTGTCGAAGCTGGAATACCGGGGCTATGATTCCGCGGGCCTGGCGGTGCGCGATGGCACGGCCCTGGCCCAGGTGGTGAAGGCCCGGGGCAAGCTTCGGAACCTGGCGGAAAAGACGGACAACGGTCGGGCGCTCCGGGGCGCCTGCGGCATCGGTCATACCCGCTGGGCCACCCATGGCGAGCCCAGCCAGACCAACGCGCATCCCCACGTCAGCGGCAATTGCTCCGGCTCCGGCTCCGGGCCGGTGGAATCCGAGGTAGTGGGCGTGCACAACGGCATCATCGAAAACTTCGCCGAGCTCAAGCAGAAGCTCCTGAACAACGGCTACACCTTCTACAGCGAGACCGACACCGAGGTGGTGGTCAAGCTGGTGGACTACTATTACAAAAAATACAAGATCGGCCCGGTGGACGCCATCAACCGCATGATGGTGCGCGTGCGCGGCAGCTATGCCCTGGCGATCATGTTTAAGGACTATCCCGGCGAAATCTACGCCGCGCGCAAGGATTCCCCGATGATCATCGGCATCGACGGCGGCGAATCGTTTCTGGCCTCCGATGTGCCGGCGATACTGAAGTACACCCGCAGCGTATACTACATCGGCAACCTGGAGGTGGCCCGCATCCTGCCCGGCGAGGTGCATTTCTTCGATCTGAACGGCGACGAGATCGACAAGCCGCTGACGGAGATCACCTGGGACGCCGCCGCGGCGGAGAAGGGCGGCTATCAGCACTTCATGTTAAAGGAAATCCACGAGCAGCCCGCCGCCGCCCGGGATACGCTGAAGAGCGTTTTGAAGGACGGCCGGATTGATCTCACCGAATCCGGACTGACCGATGAATGGATCAGGTCCGTGTCCGCCATCCACATCGTGGCCTGCGGCTCTGCGTGGCACGTGGGCATGGCGGCGCAGTATGTGATCGAGGATCTGGCGGAGATCCCTGTGCGGGTGGAGCTCGCTTCGGAATTCCGCTACCGCCGGCTGCTGCTGGATCGCGACGCGCTGGTGATCGTGATCTCCCAGTCCGGCGAGACCGCCGACAGCCTGGCCGCCCTGCGCGCCGCGAAGGAGAAGGGCGTGCGCACGCTGGCCATCGTGAACGTCATCGGCTCCACCATCGCCCGGGAGGCGGACAATGTGCTCTACACCCTGGCGGGGCCCGAAATCGCCGTGGCCACCACCAAGGCCTATTCCGCCCAGCTGATGGCGATGTACGCCCTGGCGGTGCAGTTCGGATATGCCCGGGGAACCATCGACGAGGCTGCCTATGCCCACTACATCGAGGAGCTCTCCGCCATTCCGGACAAGATGGCCCGGGTGCTGGAGGACAAGGAGCGCATCCAATGGTTCGCGGCGAAGTTCGCCAACGCCCACGATATCTTCTTCATCGGCCGTGGCGTGGACTACGCCATCAGCCTGGAGGGCAGCCTCAAGATGAAGGAGATATCCTATATCCAGTCCGAGGCATATGCCGCCGGCGAGCTCAAGCACGGCACCATCAGCCTGGTGGAGGACAACACCCTGGTGATCGGCGTGCTGACCCAGGACGACCTGTTCGAAAAGACCATCAGCAATATGGTGGAGTGCAAGGCCCGCGGGGCTTATCTGCTGGGGCTGACCAGCTACGGCCACTACAGCGTGGAGGATACGGCGAATTTCACCGTCTATATCCCCAAGGCCGACCAGCATTTCATGGGAAGCCTGGCGGTGATCCCCCTGCAGCTGCTGGGCTATTACACCAGCGTGGCGCGGGGTCTCGACGTGGACAAGCCCCGGAACCTGGCCAAGAGCGTAACCGTGGAGTGATATCGCATGAAGAAAGTGGTTGTTTTCGGCGGCGGCACGGGGCTTTCCTGTCTGCTGTCCGGTTTGAAGCTGTTTCCGGTGGAGGTCACCACGGTGATCGCCGTTTCCGACAACGGAAGCTCCACCGGCGTACTCAAGCAGGAATTTGACATCCCCGCCGTGGGGGATGTGGGCAAGGTACTGTTGGCGATGGCCAACGCGGACGACGATCTGGTGAACCTGCTCAGCTACCGTTTTCACCGGGAGGGCTCGTCGCTGGACAACCACCCGGTCAGGAACATACTGCTGACGGCGCTGATCGATCTGAAGGGCAATCTGACCGAGGCCACCCGGTACATGAGCCGTCTTCTGAACATCAACGGCGAGGTGCTGCCCCTGTCCGAGGAAAAGGTGGAGCTGGTCGGCCGTGGCGACAAGGGCGACGAGGAGTTCTTCGGAGAGGAGAGCGTCAGCCGGAACGTGCGCCACATCACCAGCCTGTCCTACGATCACGACATCCACGTGGGCAACGCCGTGAAGCGCTCGATCCGCCAGAGCGATCTCATCATATTCAGCCCCGGCAGCCTGTACACCAGCATACTGCCGCACCTGATCGCGGACGACATCGTCGAAACCATCCGCGCCGCCAGGGCGCCCATCATGTACGTCTCCAACCTGGTCACCCAGCCCGGGGAGACCGATCAGTACAACGTCAGCGACCACCTGGCCGTGCTGAACCGATACCTCAAGGGCCGCCGGGTGGACATCGTGATCGGCAACAATGCTCGCATCGACCAGAGAATCGTCTCCCGCTATCTCGAAAGCGAAAACAAGACCTTGGTGGAGCTGGACCGCGACCGCATACGCGAGCAGGGCGCGCGCATCATTGAGGACGACATCTTCTCCGTCGACGGAGAGGGTCGCATTCGCCACAATGCCTTAAAGACCGCGTTTCTGATCTTTTCATACCTGATGGAGACTACTTCCTGCTGAACCGCGCGCCCGTGTCACATTGTCGAACGCCTATATATGTATATATTGTCACAATCCTGTGATAGAATTGAAATATAAATCCAATCACAGGGGTGCATGACGATGTATATGAAGAGAATACTGGCGCTGATACTGGCGCTGACGCTGGCTGCCGCGCTGCCCGTGGGCGCGATGGCGGCCACGACGGCGGCGATCAAGCTGCCCGCGAAGGTGGGCATACTGTATGTGGACGGGCAGGCGCAGCTGAAGGCGACGCTCAGGGGCGTGAAGTCCGACGCCCTGACCTACGCGACCTCTGCCGACGGCGTGGTCACGGTGTCCGATACGGGGCTTTTGAAGGGCGTCGCCATGGGCAAGGTGGGCGTCACCGTTTCCGGCGGCGGGGCCCAGGCGAAGTGCACCGTGCTGGTGGTGCCCAAGAGGATCGCGCTTCAGGCGGGTGAGAAGCTCCAGCTGCCCACGGCGTCGAAGGTGAAGTTCGGGATGAAGAACAAAAAGATTGCCAAGGTCGGCAAGACGGGCCTGGTGACCGCGGTGAAGGCGGGCAAGACCACGCTGGCCATGGCCTATGGCAAGCAGAAGCGGACCATCAGCGTGGAGGTCACGGCCAAGGCCGCCGAGACGGACGCCAATGGCGAGAGCAAGGCCGCCCAGCTGGACGCCGCCTCCCAGACCGACCAGATCGTGCTGGTGGAGTACAAGTCCGGCAGCAAGGCCACGTTGTCCGTCCACGAAAAGCAGGACGGCAAGTGGGTCCAGCTGATGGAAACCCCGGCCTATGTGGGCAAGAACGGCATCGACAAGGAAAAGGAGGGCGACAAGCGCACCCCCACGGGCACCTTCAATCTGACCACGCCCTTCGGCATCAAGGCCGACCCCGGCGCGCAGATGCCCTATACCAAGGTGACCAGGTATCACTCCTGGTGCGGCTCCTCCGATTCGGAATACTACAACAAGCTGGTGGATTCCCGGGAGACCGGCAGGGATTGCACCAAGTCCGACGAGCATCTGATCGATTACAAGGGCTATTACAATTACGCGCTGTTCATCGATTACAACGCCGCGGGCGAGGCCGGGAAGGGCAGCTGCATCTTCCTGCACTGCAAGGGCTCGAAGTCCAGCACCGCCGGCTGCGTGGCCGTCAGCGAGGCCAGCATGAAGAAGATCGTCCAGTGGGCCAAAGAGGGCGCGAAGATCGTCATCAAGTAATTTGTCGCCTTGCGCAGCCGCCTTTCCCTGGAGGGGAAGGCCGTGACGTTGCATGCTGGTTGCCTTCCCCTTCAGGGGAAGGTGCCGAGCCTGCGAGGCGGATGAGGTCGAATCCCCATCATATATCCTATTCTATGGATGAATATTATGAAAACTCCGCCCCCGTTCATCGCGAACGGGGGCTTTGCCATGCCCTGCGGGGCGGGAAATGGGCCTCGTGCGGCTGGCCGTCGTCCAGGAGGGTTATGAAGGATTCGCCCGTGGGGATGCCGTCCAGAGAAACCCGGGCGACATCGTTCCGGCACGCCAGCCGATAGCGGCTTTCGCCGTATTTCACGGTGACGCTGACCTCCGGCCAGGGCCCCAGCAGCGCGTTCAGCCGCACCCGGTCGCCCCGGCGCTCGTAGCCCAGCAGGCTCAGCACCGCCACATACAGCCACGCGGCGGAGCCGGTGTACCAGGTCCAGCCGCCGCGTCCCTCACATCCGGGCAGGTCGTAGACGTCCGCGGCCATCACGTAGGGCTCCACACGGTAACGCCGGGCCTTTTCGGGGGTGTCGGCGTGATTCGTCGGCAGCAGCATTTGAAGCGCCCGGTGGGCGCGTTCCGCGTCGCCCATGCTGACCAGCGCCAGCAGCATCCAGCAGGCCGCGTGGGTGTACTGCGCGCCGTTTTCGCGCACCCCGCCGGGATATCCCCGGATGTAGCCGGGATCGATGCCGTTCAAGTCAAAGGGCGGCGTCAGCAGGCGCAGCAGGCCCTCTTGCTCGTCCGCCAGAAGACTCCACGCGGCGTCCATTGCGGCGCGGCAGCGGTCGGGGGAGAGCCCGCACAGCGCCGCCCAGGCCTGACTGATCAGGTCGATGCGGCAGGCATCGCCGTCGGCGGTGCCCAAAGGCTGACCGTCGTCCGTCCAGGCCCGCAGATACCACGCGCCGTCCCAGCCGTACAGCTCCACCGCCCCGCGGTGCCGCCGGGCCAGCGCCCTGAGCCACGTCGCATCGGCCTCCGAGGGACAGATTTCGGCGTAGCTGTCCGCGCAGGCGGCGAGAAACTCGGAAAGCCATACGCTCTCGCCCCGGCCCTCGCGGCCCACGCGGTTCATGCCGTCGTTCCAGTCGCCCGCGCCCATCAGGGCGAGGCCGTGTTTGCCCGTATTGTCTGTGGCGCGAAAGGCTCGCATGCAGTGATCGTGCAGACTGCCCGATTCGCCGGATGGCGTCATAGCGCAGAATACGTCCTCGCGGTCCGCCGGGATGGGCACGTCGGCCAGATAGGGCACGATTTCGCCCAGCAGGCCGGTGTCGCCGGTCTGTCGCACATAGGCCGCCGCGACCCAGGGCAGGAACAGCCGGTCGTCCTGAATCCGCGTGCGCACGCCCAGGCAGGGCATGTGCCACCAGTGCAGCACGTCCCCCGCGGCGAACTGCCGGCCCGCGCACATCAGAAGGTGCGCTCGCACGCGCCCGGGCTCCAGCGGAATCAGAGCCAGCATGTCCTGCAATTGGTCCCGGAAGCCGTAGGCCCCGCCGGGTTGGTAGTAGCCCGTGCGCCCGAGGACACGGGAGGACCGCGTCTGGTGGGGCAAAAAGCGGTTCATCATGACGTTCAGGGCCTCGTCGGGGGTTTTGATCCGCAGGGTGCTGTCGGACTTGTTCCCTTCCGGCAGCATCCCATCCCGCGCGTCGCGGGCGCGATTCCTGGCAGCGGGCAGGTCCGCGGCCCAGCCTATGGCAAAGCGCAGGCGGTTCTCCCCGATATTTACCGGCGCGGAAAGACCGTCGTCGCACTGGGTATCGGGATGGTCGCAGTTCAGCCAGCCCACGCCCTCCGCGGCGCCTGAGGCAAACAGCGCCCCGTCCGCCGACCAGGTGCGCAGCCATGCCGCGTCATGAGCCTGCGCGCCCATCAGCCAGTCGATATTGAACCGCACCCTGCCGCGCAGCCGGTTCAGGGTCAGACAGAGGTCCGCCCGCACGGCGTCGTCGGTGACTGAAAAGACCACGCGGCCGCGAACCCGATCGGCGGCAAAGCTGTAGGACGCCGCCTCCGGGGTGTACTTCACCCGAAAGGGCATGGCGGGTTCGTTTCCCGGCAGCAGGGACAGCCGACGACCGTCGTTTGTGACAAATTCCAGCGTGAAGGGGAAGCGCTCCCGCATGGGGTCGCCGCGATAGCCGCTCAGCCGACAGAAACGGCTGTTGCCGTGCCAGAGAAAGCCGCCGCCCCGCTCGGTGAGCAATATTCCCATGCCGTCGGTGGCCAGGATATGACACCACGGCGCGGGGGTGGGGCGGCTCGCCTGGACGTCGATCTCGTAGCCGCCGTCCCGGGTGAAGCCGCCAAAGCCGTTGTCCATGGACCTACGGGCGGGCGGCAGAAGATTCCTGCCGGGGTCAAGGCCGGGCAAATCGGGCGAAGGCTTCAGCGCCTTCAGGAGCGTCGCGGCCTGGGCGTTGAAGTCCCTGTCGGAGGTCATGGCGATCACCGAGGCGCGACGAATCACATCTATCTGTTCGGGGGTCAGCCCGCTCAGCAGGAACACCCCGTCGCGTCCCCCGAGCGGCGCAGCGTCGACGGCACGTTGTAGAAGGTTTGCCACGGGCCGGTCGTAGCCTGCCGCGCCGGCATCCACCAGCGCCAGATCGGTATTGAGACCCATATTCCGATAGAAGCAATGCGCGGCGATCATCGCCCGAACCGGTCCGATGTGAACGGGATCGGTGACGACCATGGACAGTATGGGATTGTCGCCGGAGATGCCCATGGACCACAGTGCCTCCCGGGGCGTGCCGACGCAGGGCGTATGATCGGCCTTGGCCCTTGCCGCCAGACGGGGGTCCAGCACCAGCGCCGACAGCCGGTCCAGCCGCTGCCATAGCCCCGGCGCGATGCCCAGAAAGCCCAGCATGGCCTCGCCGCGTGCCCGGTTCAGCGCCGCCGCGCGCTCGGGGCGGCAGGGGGGAAGCGCGGGATCGTCGGATTCGCACAGCCTGAGGGCGAAGCAGATGTGCGCCGTTTCTCCGGGCTGGAGCTTCACCTCCGCGCTCAATGCGCTGACGGGGTTGAGCACCGTGCCGACGCCGCCCTCAAGGGTTGGATGGATGTGTCCCTCGCGGTCGAACACCTGCTCATAGCGGGATTCCCGCGCGATCGGAGCGTCGGCATAGGCCGCGTGCGCCAGCACGGGGCAGGTCTCACCCGGATTGCGGGGGCGACGGCGAAACAACAGGCCGTTGTCGCCCAGATATTCCGATTCCACAAACAGCAGCTGAAACGCGGGATGGGCCTGAAGGTCCCGGGACTGCGCCAGGGACACCGGTATCGCGTCCATGACCGTAAGCCGCGCGGGTGCATCGCCGCGGTTGGCGATTTCGACGGCACGGTACAGCGTGTCGTCCTCCGGGGACAGGCTGACGGTCATGTCGACGCGCAGGGGTCCCGCGCAGCCCTCGAAGCGGGCGGACCCGGCGTCGAAGCGGCATGAGAAGGGAACCTCCAGCGGTCGATCATTCATGAACAGATGGAGGTTCGCCCCGTCAGGCCGGTCGGTCAGGCTGCCGTAATGGCGCGTGGCGTCGATGCCCGTGCGCGCATACAGCACCGCGCCGTCGGCGGTGACCAGCGCGTGGGCGAGTCTGCCGCCAAGCAGGTGGGCGTCCAGCGGGTGGTTCGC
>JAFRFY010000025.1 GCA_017434085.1 Clostridia bacterium | reverse complement strand
GTCGCAGATCACGTCCATGGCCAGGGGCAGGTGCTCGTCCACCACCTTGGCATAGAAGCAGGTGCACTCCTTGGCGGTAAAGGCGTTCAACTGGCCGCCCACGGCGTCCATCTCCTCGGCGATCTGCCTGGCTGTGCGCTTCTCGGTGCCCTTGAAAACCATGTGCTCCAGGAAGTGGCTGACGCCCGCCTCTTCCACCGTCTCGAACTGGGAACCCGAGCCCAGCCACAGTCCTACGGAGACGGACCGGAAGTGGGGAATCCGCTCACCGATGATGCGCAGGCCGTTGGGCAGGGTGATTTGGTCAAATGTCATATGGTTTGCTCCTTTTCCAATGTAGCCAGTGGATCTGGCTGTTATAGCCGATGTGGGCATAGAAGGGGCTGCCGCCGCCGGTCATACGGCGGGCGCCAAGGGGTCGCAGCCGCCTGACGTGTGTCGACAACGCCGCCGCGGCCAGGCCCTTGCCCCGGTGTCCGGGAACCGTGCACAGCGGCTCCATGTAGGCCAGCCGGTTCTCCGGCACCCACCACATGCCCGAAAAGCAGGCGTATTCCCCGGTCTCGTCGGCGATGATGACGTTGTGATCATAGGTGGCGTGGGGCGGCGGCGCGAGGGTCTCGCCCAGCACGCCGTAATAGGACCGCTGCGCGGTCCAGTCGTCGCCGGTCACCCGCTCCGCCCAGTTTTCAAATGCCCTGCGTTCATCGTCGCCGAAGCCTCTCCAGAAGCAGCGGGCCAGCTTTTCCGGCTCACAGTTCGGCGGGTCGATCAGGTGAAAGCCCTTGGGCAGCGGATAGTCCAGCGCTCCGGTTTCAAAATCAAAGACGTGATCCACTTCCTCGTGGGCGACGGCATAGCTCCGGCGCTGCGCCGCCTCGATCAGCGCCGTCTGTCCCGGGAACAGCACGAAGGCCTTTTCGCCCCCAAAGCGGGGCATCCGCGTCTCACCGTACTCGACGATCTCATCTGCCAGCGTCCCGTAGCCGGGCCGCAGATTCACGAACACGTCGGTGCAGGGGTTCTCATACCGTCCCCTTGACCCACAGGCCATTTTCCCTCTTCACCGTTCAGGAACGCCGGATCGGATATCACCGTTTAAAACTGCTGGCCTTGTGAGGCTTCTGCTGCCGGCGACTCGGTCCCCGGGAACGCTTTCTCTACATCGGCGCGCGACAGGCCTTCCATAATCTTCTGCGTCACATTATCGCGCAGACGCAACGGGCTTCCTGCCTTGTCAAGCTTCTGCTGCAGGCGCATCCCCAATGGATCGCCTTGAACCACGATGTCGTCCAGAGGACTCTTCCCGCCAAACAGCGCCGACTGGGGAAGCACGGTATATCCGAAGTCAAAGGCCTCCCCGTGGTCCCGATAGTAGGCTTCAGCACTGTCGCACAGTATGCTGCACAGCCAGGACACATCCACCACCAGGGTCCTAAGCGCCGCTTCTCCGATATCGATGGTCGCAGCCATCGTGTGAAGCATAGTGCCATCCCCCAGCATCAAGGCAAAGCGATCCACCCGATTGCGTTTCTCCTTGACCTTTTCGCCGATGACCGACGGCTTGCCCTGGTGCAGGAAGGTATTGCGCAGATTGTAGATCACCTCGCCGCTGGGATAGGCGGTCTGTTCCGGTGTGGCGTCCAATGCGTGGGGCTGAGCGATATAGCGGTCGTACCAGCTGATATAGCGCTCCGCCACCGTCGTCCCCGGATACTCTACCACGCCGCAGACATCCGGCAGCGTCAGCGCCAGAGCCAAGGCCGCAAACCAGCAGCCGTTCTCCAGGGCCCGCCGGATATCCCGCACGTAAAAGGTGACCATGGCGCACCCCCATAGCGAACGGATGGGCATACCAAGTATGCCCATCCTGCTCAATATTCAATCGTCTCAGTCCCTGCGGCGCGGCCTGCGATCGCCACCGCGGTCGCCGCCCCGGCGATCCCTGTCGCCGTCGCGGCGCGGGGGCCGACGCACGGGCATGGAATCGTCGTCATACACGATGTCGTTGCGGACCAGGTTCACGCGGCCCTGGCTGTCGATCTCGCCCACGCGGACCTCCAGCTCGTCGCCGATGTTGACCACGTCCTCAACCTTCTCCACCCGCTCGTTGGCCAGCTTGGAGATGTGGATCATGCCGTCCTTGCCGGGGGCATACTCGACGAACGCGCCGAAGCTCATGATGCGCACCACCTTGCCTGTGAATACGTCGCCCACCTGCAGGTCCTTGGCGATGCCTTCGATGATCCTGCGGGCCTTCTTCGCCGCCTCGTCGTCCTCGGTGGCGATGTACACGCTGCCGTCGTCCTCGATGTCGATCTTGACGCCAGTCTCCTCGATGATCTTGTTGATGGTCTTGCCGCGGGGGCCAACCACCTCGCCGATCTTCTCGGGGTTGATCATGAAGTGGACGATCTTGGGCGCGTACTTGGACAGGTTCTCGCGGGGCGCGGGCAGCACCTCGAGCCTCTTGCCCAGGATGTGCATGCGGCGGTCGGCGGCCTCTGCCAGCGCCTGGCGCAGGATCTGCTCGGCGATGCCCGTGCGCTTGGTGTC
>JAFRFY010000024.1 GCA_017434085.1 Clostridia bacterium | reverse complement strand
TCCATCCCCATTTCGGACCATAGTCTGTTTTTGGCCAAATACAGACTTCGGTCGGTTATTCCGATTGTGCTCCTACATACTCTCCCCGCATCCATTGTATCATATCACCGCAGCTCTGTCGATATGTTAAAAACAAAAAAAACATTGCTCAGAAGTTGTGCCCGCAAGGCAACACAAACGCAATATTAATACGCCTTCCCTAAAAAACAAATTGAATAATCGTGCGAAATCATGTATAATATAAATAAGGATATTAGATTTAGCTTAACCCATTTCCCCGAGCGTTACATCGCGCCCGCGACCGCAGATGATGACCACAGGAGGAAGCCGTCATGCGCACACCGACCGATATACGGAGGCTGTTATGCCTGCTGCTCGCCATCGCCGCGGCGGGGCTGTTCCTTACGGCCTGCTCCGACGGGAACGGCGCCTCCACGCAGCCCCAGCCCTCGGCAAAGCCCGAGCCGGAGACGGTGCGCTACCTGGTCGCCATCGAGGACGAGCCGGACACCGTGGACTTCCAGTGCACGTCCATCCACTACACCGTCGCCCAGAACGTGTTCAACCGGCTGGTGGAGATGGAGAACGACGATGACGGCAACGCCCGGATACTGCCGTCGCTTGCGGAGCGCTGGGAGATCTCCGCCGACCGCCGCGCCTACACCTTCCACCTGCGCGACGGCGTGACCTTCTCAAACGGCTCCCCCATGACCGCCTCCGACGTGCTGTACACCTTCACGCGGCTTCTGACCCACCCCGATTCATGCAACCAGGACATCGCGGACATCATCGTGGGCGCGGTGGCGCTTGAAAACGGCGAGGCGGAGACCCTCCAGGGCTTCGAGGTGCTGGACAGGCTGACCTTCAAAATCACGCTGGAGCACCCCTTCGAGGCGTTCCTCGCCTGCCTGTCCATGCCCGGCGCGTCGATACTGGACGAGCAGACCACCGAGGAGGCCGGCAACCGCTTCGGCAGGGACCCCGTCTGGACCATCGGCACCGGCTCCTTCGTGATGGACCGCTGGGTGCCCGGCAAGGGCATGCTGCTCCGGGCGAACCGCTACTGCTGGCAGGGCCCGCCCAGGTGCGACGGGCTGGATCTGCGCTTCATGACCGACGCCGAGCAGATAAGGCGGCTTTTCGAGCGCAACGAGCTCGACATACTCAGCCTCGACGACGTGGGCAAGTCCGCCGAGTACTTCATGCACGGGGACATCTACGACGACCGCCTGTTCCGGGTGCAGCGCATCAGCATCACCTACATCGCCCTCAACGAATCCGTCGAGCCGCTCAATGACGTGCGCGTCCGAAGGGCGCTGCAGCTCGCGCTGGACCGCATGCTGCTGCTGGACGCCGCGTACAGCGGGCAGGGCAATCTGGAAAACGGCATCATGCCCCACGGGCTGTACGGCTACAATCCGGACCTCCCGGAGATCCCCTACGACCCGTCCGAGGCGAAGAAGCTGCTCACCGAGGCCGGCTATCCCGACGGAATGACGATCACCTTCAGCGTCAGCTCCGCATCCTCGCTGGGCGAGATGGACCTGGTCCGGGCGGCGGCGGCCATGTGGGAGGAAGCGGGCATCCACACCGAAATCGAGGTGCTGGACGTGGGCGAATTCATGCGCCGCAGGAAGGGCGGCGAATTGGCCGTGTACTCGGCCACCTGGACCGCTGACTACAACGACCCCGACAACTTCCTCTACACCTTCTTCGGCAACGCCGAAAACGCCCGGTTCCGCAGCCTCTGCTACCCGCGGGAGGACGTCATGGCCCGGGTGCGCGCCGCCCGCGCCATCGCTGACGCCGAGGCCAGGATACAGGCGTACCGGGACCTCGAGCGCGTCATCGTGCAGGAGGACGCCGCCTGGATACCGCTGTTCTCCAGGTTCTTCTATTACGTCTCGTCGGAGCGGCTGGAGGGCATACAGGCCTCCTGGAACGGCTCGGTCAAGAATAAATATCGGGAGATGACCATCCGAGAGGGTTGAAAATATGAGAGTGAATTCGATCCGGTTCAGAATCACGGCGATATCCGTCGTCGCCATACTGGTGGCGATCATCTTGATATTCGCGTCGAGCTACAACTCGATACGCAACGAGACCAATCGCCGCTCTGTGGAAGAGATGCGGCTGATCGGAAAGGATACCAAAAACACGCTGGACGAGTACTTCGAGAGTATCGAGCAGTCCGTGGGCATGGCCGCCAACATGGCGGTCGACTCGCTGGACAGCGTTACCCTGGTTCAGTGCGGCGCCGCGGGCTCCCGCGCCAATGAGCCCCGCACGCCCCAGCAGACGGCGCGGCTGGACGCCTACATCGAGGAGCACTGTGTCCAGACCCTGAGCACCTTTGAGAGCGTGGCGAGCCACACCAACGGCGTCATCGCCTATTACTACTGCATCAACCCCGAGATCAGCCAGTCGGCGCACGGCTTCTATTATTCCCGCTTCGGAAAGGCGGGCTTCGTGGCGCAGCCGCCGCTGGACGCAAGCACCTTCGACCCCTCGGACGCCAATCACAGCACCTGGTATTACACGCCCATACAGCACGGGCGGCCCTGCTGGGTCGGCCCCTTCCACGCCCACTACCCGGAGGAGATATGGGCGTGCTCCTATGTGGTGCCCATCTACAGCACCGGCGCGCTGATTGGCGTGCTGGGCATGGATATCCCGCTGGACACGCTGGCCGCGCAGGTCAGCCCCATCAAGGTCTATGACACCGGCTACGCGAGCCTGTGCGACGCCGACGCCCGCATACTCTACCACCCCAACCTCCCCCAGTGGACGTCGCCCCACCTGACGGACCTGTCCGTATCGCAGGAGCTGCTTCGCAACGAGGACAGCGGCGACGCGCTGATCCGCTACTCCTTCGGGGACGAGGAGCGGCAGATGTCCTTCTTCACGCTGCGCAACGGCATGAAGCTGGTCATCACCGCGCCGGTGAAGGAGATCAACGCCCCCTGGATAAAGCTGGTGCACCGCATCTACTTCATCACCGCGGCGGTCATCGCGGTGTTCGCCGTCATCATCATGATCGTCATGCGGGTCATCACCTTCCCGCTGCACCAGCTGACGGACGCCGCCCAGCGCCTGGCGGACGCGGACTACGACGTGGCGCTCGACTACCACAAAAACGACGAGATCGGCAAGCTGACCGGCGCGTTCCTCAAGATGCGCAACCAGATCAAGAACTACATCGAGGACCTGAACCGCCGCATCAACACCGACATGCTCACGGGCTTGCCCAACATGCGCTGCTTCTTCAGGCTGGCGGTCACCGAGCGCCGCCGCCTGCTCAACGAGGGCAAGGCCCCCGCCATGCTGTACTTCGATCTGGTCGGCATGAAGCACTACAACCGGCAGTACGGCTTCAAGGAGGGCGACCATCTGCTGTGCGACGTGGGGCAGATACTGGTGCGCTTCTTCGGCGAAAAGTGCGTCTGCCGCTACAGCGAGGACCACTTCGCCGCCGTGACCGACGAGGCATCGGCGGAGGCGGTGCTCGCCGAGGTATTCAAGGCGTGCGAGGGCGCCAACGGCGGCAATTCGCTGCCGGTGCGGGTGGGCATCTACCGCAACAGCATCGAAAACGCGGGCGTGAACGTGGCCTGCGACCGCGCCAAGTTCGCCTGCGACAGGCACAACGATTCCTACGCCTCCGGCTTCTACTACTTCGACGAGGCCATGCTCGATCAGCTCGACGGCGTGCGCTACATCATCAACCACCTGGACCAGGCCCTCGCGGAGGGTTGGATACAGGTGTACTACCAGCCCATCGTCCGCGCGGTCAACGGCCGCGTGTGCGACGAGGAGGCGCTGTGCCGCTGGATCGACCCGGTCAAGGGCATGCTCTCCCCGGCGCTGTTCGTCCCGATCCTCGAGACCGCGCGGCTCATGTACCGGGTGGACCTGTACGTGCTGGACCGCATCCTCGAAAAGATGCACGCCCAGAGGGAGCTCGGCCTGCAGGTCGTGCCCCATTCGCTGAACCTGTCCCGGGCCGACTTCGACGCCTGCGACATCGTGGAGGAGATCCGCCGCCGGGTGGACGACGCCGGCATCGCCCGGGACCGGCTGACCATCGAGATCACCGAGAGCATCATCGGCAGCGACTTCGATTTCATCAAGGAACAGATACTGCGCTTCCAGGCGCTGGGCTTCCAGGTGTGGATGGACGACTTCGGCAGCGGCTATTCGTCGCTCAACGTGCTGCAGGACATCCATTTCGACCTGGTCAAGTTCGACATGCTGTTTTTGAAGAGCTTCTATAAGGGCGACGAGAGCAAGGTCATACTGACCGACCTGATCCGCATGGCCATCGACCTGGGGGTCGACACCGTGTGCGAGGGCGTGGAGACCGCGGAGGAGGTCGAGTTCCTGCGCGAGGTGGGCTGCAGCAAGCTGCAGGGCTACTACTACAGCCGCCCCAACTCCTTCGAGACGATCCTCGAGCGCTACCGCACCGGCACGGCCATCGGCTTTGAGAACCCGGAGGAGGCGGAGTATTACGCCGCCATCGGCCGGGTGAACCTGTTCGACATCACCGTCATCGCCGACACGGAGAGCACCCGCAAGGACTACTTCAACACCCTGCCCGCGGGCATACTGGAGGTCACGGACAGCGAGCTGGACTACGCGCGCACCAATCCGGCCTACCGGAACTTCATCAAGCGCTACTTCGACTTTGACCTCGCCGCCCGGCCCGACGGCTATTCGGTGAGCCCAGAGGGCCCGCCCGCCATGTTCTTGAAGCTGGTGCGCCAGTGCAGCGCGGAGGGCAACCGCACCCTCTACGACGACAAGCTGGCCGACGGCTCCAAGGTGCACGGCGTGATGAACCCCGTGGGCACGAACCCGGTCACCGGCGCGACCGCCGTGGCGATCGCCATACTGTCCATCTCCGCTCCGGACAAGAGCACCACCTACGCGGACATCGCCCGCGCGCTGGCGGCGGACTACTACAACATCTACGTCATCGACCTGGACACGGACGACTTCATCGAATATTCCTCCCGCGTCGGCGGCGAGGAGCTGGCGGTGGAGCGGCACGGCTCGGACTTCTTCGAGTCCGCCAAGCGCGACACCATGACCCGCATTTACGAGGAGGACCGCGCCGCCTTCCTGGCGTGGTTCTCGAAGGAGAACATACTGCGGGAGCTGCGTGAGCAGGGCGTGTTCACCGCCACCTACCGACTGATCGACACCGGCGCGCCGCTGTACGCCAACATGAAGATCACCCGCATGCCGGGCGGCAACCGCATCATCGTGGGCATCAGCATCATCGATTCCCAGATGAAGCAGAAGAAGCGCCAGGAGGAGCTGCAGAAGGAACGGGACATGATGATCCGCGTCATGGCCCTGTCCGACGACTACCTCAGCCTCTACACCGTCGATCCCGATACGGGGCGCTTCATAGAGTACAGCTCCTCGGACGACTACGACACGCTGGGCGTGGCCAAGGAGGGCAGCGACTTCTTCGGCCAGTCGATCGCAAACGCCGACCGATACTTCTACCCGGACGACATCCCCGCCTTCCGCAGGCGGTTCACCATGGAAAACGTCATGCGCGAGATTCGCAAAAACGGCAGCTTCAAGACCCAGTACCGGCTGATGATCAACGGTGTGCCCCAGCCGGTGACCCTCAAGGCCGCCCTGTTCAACGAGGGCGAGGAGCAAAAGCTGGTGGTCGGCGTCCGCGCGTGGCGGCGTCAGCTCACCGAAACGTGCAATCTCATCTTTGACGATGAATACTACGAGAGCGATTAGCCCTTAAGGAGAGAAACAGATTGACCCGAGACAAAGCCTTTTACAAGTCCTTCGTCGCCCTGACCGCGGCGCTGATGCTGGAGCAGGCGGTGATACTGTCCGTGAACCTCGCGGACAACGTGATGCTGGGCGCGTACAACGAGACCGCCCTGTCCGGCGTCGCCGCCGTGAACCAGATACAGTTCGTGCTGCAGCAGCTGGTCTACGGCATCAGCAACGGCATGATCGTGCTGGGCAGCCAGTATTGGGGCCAGGGCCGCGTCGGCGAGGTGCGCAAGCTGTCGTCCATCGCGGCGCGGTTCGCGCTGGGGCTGACGGCGGCGCTGTTCGTGCTGGTGTCCCTGTTCCCCCGGGGCGCGATGAAGCTGTTCACCGGCGACGAGGCCATCATCGCCGAGGGCATATCCTATCTCAACATCATGCGCTTCTCCTACGCGGCCTTCGGCCTGACCACGGTGATGCTGGGCACCCTGCGCATCGCGGAATCGGTGAAGATCGCGCTGCGGGTGTCCGTCATATCCCTGATCGTCAACATCTCCATCAACTACGCGCTGATCCCCGGGCGCTTCGGCTTCCCGGAGCTGGGCGCGCGCGGCGCGGCCATCGGCACGCTGACGGCCCGCATCGTGGAATTCGCAATCGTCGCGGCGTTTATGTTCACGCGGGACGACGCGCTCCACATCCGTCCCGCCGACTACCTGCGCGTGGACGGGCGGATGCTTTCGGACTACGCGCGCGTCTGCCTGCCCATACTCGGCGGGGCCGCCATATGGGGCGTCAGCAACGCGCTTCAAACCGTGATACTCGGCCACATGGACAAGAGCGCCATCGCCGCACAGTCCATCAGCGCCACGCTGTTTCTGCTGTTGAAGGTGGCCTCGGTAGGCGCGGCGTCGGCGGCCGCGGTGCTGATCGGCAAGGCCGTCGGGGCCGGGGACATGAAAAAAGTGCGGGAGTACACCCGCACCCTCCAGGTGCTGTTTCTCATCATCGGGGCCGCGCTGGCGCTGCTGTTCACGGCGATACGCTTCCCGCTTCTGCGCCTCTATAACATCTCCGACGACACCCGGCGCATGGCTGACGCCTTCATGACCATACAGACGGTGACGATATTCACCATGTCCTACCAGATGTGCGTGAACACCGGCATCATCCGCGGCGGCGGCGACACCGGCTACATATTGAAGCTGGACACCATCTCCATACTGCTCATCGTGCTCCCCCTGTCCCTGCTGGCGGCGTTCGTGTGGCACCTGTCCCCCGTCGCGGTGACGTTCATACTCAATTCGGACCAGATCTTCAAGTGCGTACCCGCCTTTATCAGAGCCAACCGCTACACTTGGGTGAAGAAGCTGACGCGGGCATAGAGAGGCAAACCCATGAATGATAAATTCGGCATCAACATCAAGCAATACTGCCGGGCGCACGAGGCGGAAATCCGCGCGCAGAAGCCCACACCGGCGCTGTTGCGGGAGCACCTCACCAAGCTGAAATGGCTCCAGCATGAGCGGCTGGTGCACCTGATCGTGGTGGTCATGACCGTGCTTGTGGAGCTTTTCACTGTGGACCTCGCCGTGCTCCACCCCGAGACCAACCCGCTCGCCGCCGCCGTGATGCTCCTGCTGGCCGTGCTGCTGGGGTTTTATTTCTGGCACTATTTCTTCCTTGAAAACACGGTGCAGCGGTGGTATAAGATAGCGGACAGTCTTCGAAAGAACATGGAAAGCGCCCCCGACAAAAATCAGGGGCGCTGATACGACCGTCAGGAGTGCGCCGGGGTGAGCCGGTAGGACAGCTTCACGAGCCGCTCCTTCTCCCGGTCGTCCAGCCCGTCCTCCATGAGCTCCACGATCACGATGATCTCGTCCTGTGCGTAGCCGGCCTTCCTCAGGTCGGCGATGGCGGCGCAGGTGGGACACAGCCCGTTTTGCGTGCGCGCGTTGCGGTGGCATTGGTTGCAGATCATTCGTAAATCCCTCAAATCCTGTGTGCAGTCGGGCGTCATGCCGCCCTGAAACGCAGGAATTGTACCACCGCAGGATTACGTCAAACAAGCCGCAACGGTTACGATACGGTTAGTTTTTTATTTGCCCATCTGCTTGTCGTAGTACCTCGGGTCGGGCTGGAGATTGCCTGCCGCCACGCCGATGATCTTCAGCGCGTCCTCGAGGGAGTTTTCGTCGCACCAGGCGTCGAACTGCACGAAGCCGTCGTCCCGCAGATCGAACATGCAAAGCCGAAGCCCCACGCTGCCTTCATCCCGGTAGGTGGCGATCCTCCCGTGCAGCTGATGTCCCACGATGGGGAACACCCGGATGCTGCCGGGGCTGATGAGGTCGTCGTCAAATTCCCTCTCAAGCGCCTCCGCGAATACGTTGTTGAGGTAGTTCTTCGCAATCTCGGGGGTCCAGGTTCCCCCCTCCGCGTAGTTCATACGCACCGTGGCGTTGTTGTTCCCATCGTCTATGGAGATGGTCACGCCCGCGTCCGGGTGATAGTCCACCTCGCACCTGGGATTGCAGAGCGTGGAAAAGCCCTGATCCTCGCACCGTATGATGCGGTAGCCCTCCTCGGCGGCCGCCAGGCCCAGGGACAATGCCATCGCCGCGGCGATGATTATGGACAGCAATCTGCGCATCGTTCCGCCCTCCTTCGCGTGTTAATTTCTGTATCCAGTTTACCACACAAAAGCGGATTTAGTCAATACGTTTGATCTGGGGCAGCGGCGCGTCGCTCACCACCCGCACCCGCTTCATGCGGGGCATGTCGAGGGGTTTGTTCCAGGTCTCCGACCCGGAGGTGGGCAGCTCGGCCAGCCGATCCAGCACGTCGAAGCCCTCGGTCATGTAGCCGAAGGCCGCGTACCGCCCGTCCAGCCTGTGGGCGTCCTGATGGCAGATGAAGAACTGCGTGCCCGCGGTGTCGGGGGCGTCGTCCCGCGCCATGGAGATGGCCCCGCGGCGGTGGTCCATGCCGGTGTCGTACCCGTTCTCCGCGAACTCCCCTGTCAGGTGGAAGTCGCTGTCGGTCATGATGTCGTCGTCCGGGGAGCCGCCCTGTATCACGTAGCCCTTCACGATGCGGCAGAACGCCAGCCCGTCGTAGAAGCCGCGGTTGGCCACGTCGGCAAAGCTGGCCACGGTGATCGGGGCCTTTTCGGGAAACAGCTCAAAGCGCATCTCGCGCCCGTCCGCTATGGTGATGATACATTCGGTCATAATACTTCTCCTGAAAGGAGCCTGCCCCGGCGCTCGGGACAGGCTCCAGTGTTGTCTTTATGCTTATTCGGCCACGTAGGCGGTCTTGAGCAGCAGGTCGTTGGACGGGGTCACGAAGTAGCCCTGGATGTTGTTGTGGATCAGCTTGGTGTTGGCCTTGTAGTACAGGGGCAGCACCGGGTACTCGGCGGCGGCGATGGCCTCGGCGTCGCGCATCACCTTGAAGGCCTCGGCGGCGTCGGTCATGTTGGCGGCCTGGTCCACCAGCGCGTCGTAATCGGCGTTGGAGTACTTCACCTGGTTGTTGACGTCGCCCGTGCGAAACAGCGCCAGGAAGGTCATGGGATGCAGGTAGTCGCCGCTCCAGCCCATGGCGCCGATGTCGAAGTTGCCGGCGAGGATGTCGTCGTAGTACACGGCCCAGTCGGCGTTGCTGATCTTGATGGAAATGTTCAGGTTGTCCTGCAGCTGGCGGGCCATGGCCTCGACCACCTTGCCCACGGTCTCATTGGAGTAGTAGCTCAGGGTGATCTCCGGGAAGCCCTCGCCGTCGGGATAACCGGCCTCGGCCAGCGCCTCCTGCGCGGCCTCGACGTCGGCCTCCTCGGACAGCCCATTGTCGCTGGCGGCGTCCATCAGGTCCTCGCCGTCCACCACGTAGCCGGGGCTCATGAAGGAGTAGGCGGGATCGGCCTCGGTCTGCACCACGTCCTCGATGATGGCGGTGCGGTCCACGGCCAGGCAGAACGCCTTGCGGACCAGCACGTTGTCAAACGGGGCCTTCGCGCAGTTGAAATCATACCACACGGTGCCGTAGGAGGGGGTGACCACCACGCCGGCGTCCTCGGCCTTCAGGCGGGCCATGTCGGTGGTGGGGATGGAATCCATGCCGTCGATCTCGTTGCTCTCATAGGCCATCAGGCTGGTGCCCAGGTCGCTGATGAAGCGGAAGGTGATCTTGTCCAGCTTCACCTTGTCGGCGTCGTAGTAGTAGGGGTTCTTCTCCAGCACGAAGCTCTCGCCCATGTTGATCTCGGCCATGCGGAACGGGCCGTTGCTCACGTAGGCGTCGGCGGTGGCGGTCCAGCGCTCGCCATTGGCCTCGACGGTGGCCTGCTGCACGGGGCAGAAGGTCCACATCGCCAGGATGTCGATCCAGTACGGGGCGGGGGCCTTGAGCGTCATCACGAAGGTGTGATCGTCGGGGGCCTTCACGCCGACGGTATCGAAATCGATGCTGTTGTCCTCATAGTAATCCGCGGCGCCCTCCACGTAGTCCAGCAGGAAGTCCACGTACTTGGCCTCGGTGTTGGGGTCAAGGATGCGCTTCATGGCGTACACGTAGTCGGCGGCGGTATGGTCGCTGCCGTCGGACCACTTCAGGCCGTCGCGCAGCGTGAAGGTGTAGGTCAGGCCGTCCTCGGAGATCTCCCAGCTCTCGGCCTCGCCGGGGATCAGCGCGCCGTCCTCGCTGGAATAGTCCACCAGACCCTCGAACACGTTGTTCAGGATCGGGGAGGCGAAGGAGTTGTTGGTCACGCCGGGGTCGATGCCGTCGGGCTCGTTGGCCAGCGCGTAAGTCAGCTCCTGCACGGGCGCCTCGGCGTTCGCGGTCACCAGACCGGCCACGGCCAGCAGCACGCACAGCATCAGACACAGAATCTTCTTCATGGTGTTTCCTCCTTGATAAAAATGTTCTATGAAAAACGGCAGGGCCGTCTTCATCGGTTATCCGTTGACCTGATGGCAGGCCACGAAGTGTCCCGGGGCCGCCTCACGAAGCGCCGGGGCCTGCTCGCCGCACTTCGCGGTGGCGTGGGGGCAGCGGGTGTGGAACCGGCAGCCGCTGGGCGGCGCGATGGGGCTGGGCAGGTCGCCCTCCAGGCCCACGGTGTCCCTGAGCCGCGCGGCCACGGGGTCCGGGATGGGCACAGAGGACAAGAGCCCCTGGGTGTAGGGATGGGCGGGGTGGGCGTAGATCTCGTCTGCCCGGCACAGCTCCACCAGCTGGCCCAGGTACATCACGCCCACGTCGTCGGAGACGTAGCGCACCATGGACAGGTCGTGGGCGATGAACAGGTACGTCAGCCCCTGCGCCTGCTGGAAGCTGCGCAGCAGGTTGACCACCTGCGCCTGTATGGACACGTCCAGCGCGGAGATGGGCTCGTCGCAGATCACCAGCTCCGGCTTGAGTATGAGCGCCCGGGCGATGCCCACGCGCTGGCGCTGGCCGCCGGAGAACTCGTGGGCGTAGCGCCCGGCGTGGTCCCGGTTGAGCCCCACGCGGCCAAGCATCTCGATGACCATCTCCCGCTCCTCGGCGCGGCTTTGGCAGATGTGATGGGCGCGCAGCGGCTCCGCCACGATGTCCTGCACCGTCATGCGGGCGTTCAGCGAGGCGTAGGGGTCCTGGAAGATCATCTGCATCTTGCGCCGGTAGGGCAAAAGCTGCTTTTGCGACAGCGCGCTGATGTCGTCCCCGTCCAGGAAGATGCTGCCCGAGGTGGGCTCGTAGATGCGTATGATGGTGCGGGCGCAGCTGGACTTGCCGCAGCCGCTCTCCCCCACCAGGCCCAGCGTGGAGCCCCGGCGGATGGCAAAGCTCACGTCGTCCACGGCGTGGACCACCCTGCCGCCGCCCGCGGGAAAGTGCTTGGTCAGGTGATCGACCCGCAACAGCGGCGCGTTGTTCTGCGTCATACCGCCGCCTCCCTTCCCTGTTTGAACGGATTGCCCGCCGCCGGGGCCTCGGGGTCCAGCAGCCAGCACATGCTGCGGCGGTTTGCCCCCGTGACCGCGTAGGGCGGGATCTCCTCCATGCACACCCGCATGGCGTAGGGGCAGCGGGGCGCGAAGGGACAGCCCCTCGGCGGATGGATCATGTCCGGCGGGGAGCCCGGGATGGGCTGCAGCTGTACGCGCCGGTCCTGGTTCATGTCCGGTATGGAGGCCATGAGCCCCATGGTATAGGGGTGCATGGGCTTTTTGAAGATATCGACGATGTCGGCCTCCTCCATCAGCAGTCCGCCGTACATCACCGCCACCCGGTCGCAGAGCTCCGCCACCACGCCCAAATCGTGGGTGATGAACATGATGCTCATGCCCATCTCCCTTTGAAGGGAGCGCATCAGCTTGAGTATCTGGTCCTGTATCGACACGTCCAGCGCGGTGGTGGGCTCGTCGGCGATCAGCAGCTCCGGCTTGCAGGCCAGCGCCATGGCGATCATCACCCGCTGCCGCATGCCGCCGGAAAACTCGTGCGGGTAGGACTTGAGCCGCTTCTCCGGCTCCGGGATGCGCACCATGCGGAAAAGCTCCAGCACCTTTCGCTCTCGCTCGGCCTTGCCCATCTTCCGGTTGTGCTCCCAAAGCATCTCCCCCACCTGCTCGCCCATCGGAATGAGCGGGTTCAGCGAGGTCATGGGGTCCTGGAAGATCATGGCGATGCGCGCGCCGCGTATGGCCCGCATCTCCTTTCGGCTCTTGCCGGTCAGCTCCTCGCCGTCCAGCTTGATGGACCCGGCGGTGACCCGCCCCGTGGTGCCCAGCAGCTTCAATATCGACAGGCTGGTGACGCTCTTGCCGCTGCCGCTCTCCCCCACGATGCCCAGGGTCTTGCCCTTCTCCACGTCGAAGGACACGCCGCGCACGGCGTGGACCTCGCCGTTGGAGGTCATGAAGGAGGTGCGCAGATCACGGACTTGCAAAATCGGTTCCATGGCGTCCCCTCCTCACTTCTTCAATTTGGGATCGAGTGCGTCCCGCAGTCCGTCGCCCACGAAGTTGAAGGCGAACATGATAAAGCAGATCACCAGCGCCGGCAGGAAAAGCTGATAGGGATTCGTGCGCAGGGCGTCGGTGGCGTCGTTGCACATGGTGCCCAGCGACGCCAGCGGCGGCGCGATGCCGATGCCTATGAAGCTCATGAACGCCTCCATGAATATGGCGCTGGGGATGAGCATGGTCACGGTGACCAGTATCGGCCCCATGGCGTTGGGGATCAAATGCCGGGTGAGTATGGTGCCCGTGGAGGAGCCTATGGTGCGCGCGGCCATCACGAACTCCTGGTTCTTGAGGCTCAGCACCTGGCCGCGCACCACGCGGGCCATGTCCACCCAGTAGACGCTGGACAGGGCGATGATGATGGAGATCATGCCGTCGTCCAGGCACACCTTGATCAGTATGACGTACAGCGTCAGCGGTATGGTGGCGATGATGTCCACGATGCGCATCATCACCGCGTCCACCCGTCCCCCCAGGTAGCCGGAGATGCCGCCGTAGAATATGCCGATGATCATGTTCACCAACGCGGCGATGAAGGCCACCAGCAGCGATATGCGGGTGCCGTACATGAGGCGGCTCAGTATGTCGCGCCCCAGGTGGTCGGTGCCCAGCAGGTAGGAGCGGTTCCACACGGTTTTGGCCTTCTCGATGCGGTTGCCGTTTTCATCCTGTATGGTGACGGGCTGGGCGGAATAGTCCAGCGTGACGGTCATGTCGTCCTTGTAGGGAAACACCGTGACCTTGTTTTTGGAATCGTCCTTGCCCTTCTTGAGCTGGCGGACCAGATGGCCGGAGGTGTCCACCTCGACGAGCTTCAATGCCTTGGTGATGTAGATGTAGTTGCCGTCCGGCGCGGGGTACACGCTCATCACGGCGGGGATGTTGGCCAGCTTGGTGTTCTGGTCGTCGTAGCCGTAGGGCGTCAGGTACGGCCCCACGACCGCGAAGAGTATCAAAAGCGCGATGATGATCAGCCCCACCAGCGCCGTGGGCTTGTGGCGGAAGCGGAACCACACGTCGCTGGCGAAGGACCGGGGCTTGGAGTACAGCCGGTCCGCCTCGTCGAAGGACCCGGCGACCCGCTCCCATCTGCTCGCGTTCTGCATGCGGTTATCCCTCCTATGCGGTAATATGGATCGTTGGATATGCGGTTCAGTCCGGCTCTGCGCATCAGAGGGCGATGAGGGCATCGCCCCTACCTCGACACGCTATCCGTAGGGGCGATGCCCCCATCGCCCGCCGGACTGAACCGCCTTTAATCAAACTTGATGCGCGGATCGATCAGGCAGTAGAACAAATCCACGATAAATACCATGGCGATCAGGAAGGCGGCGTAGAACACCGTCATGCCCAGTATGGTGGTGTAGTCGCGCTGGGTGACGGAGTTGACGAAGTAGCCGCCCATGCCCGGTATGGCGAATATCTTTTCGATCACGAAGGAGCCGGTCAGCAGGTTGGCCACCGTGGGGCCGAGCACCGTCACCACGGGGATCATGGCGTTTCTGAGGGCGTGCTTCACCACCACGCGGGTCTCGCTGATGCCCTTGGCCCGGGCGGTGCGGATGTAGTCCTGCCCCATCACGTCCAGGAGCGACGAGCGCATCAGCCGCGCCAGGAAGCTCACCGAGTAGCCGCCCATGGCGATCATCGGCAGGATGTAGCCCTTCCAGCTGTCCACGCCGTACATGGGCGTCCAGCCCAGCTTGAAGGAGAATATATAGATCAGCGCCGTGGCGATCACGAAGGAGGGGATGGTCACGCCGATGGTGGCGATGGCCATCACCAGCATGTCCTGCCACTTGCCGTTCTTGAGCGCCGACACGATGCCCATCGGTATCGAGGCGAGCAGCACGAACACCAGCGTCACCGCGCCCAGCCGCGCCGAGTAGGGCAGGCCGTTGTTGATGAAGTCGTTGACCGTCTTGCCCTGGTATTTGAAGGACGGGCCCAGGTCCAGCCGCACCAGTCCGCCCAGGTAGTCCAAAAACTGCTTCCACAGCGGGTCGTTGAGCCTGTACTTTTCGTTCAGCGCGTCCAGCACCGCCTTCGACACCTGCTTGTCGCTGGTGAACGGTCCGCCCGGCACGGCGTGCATGAGCACAAACGTCAAAAGCGCGATCAAAAACAGCGTGATGATCATCATCGCCACGCGCTTTATCAGATATTTCGCCATATCGGCTTCACCTCCGAAAACACACATATATAATCATACACTTTCGAGGCGCAAAATTCAATCTCAATATTGTATTTTTGTCAAAAAAGATCGGCAGTTCGTGTTAATTTATTGGCCGATATGTGGTATAATGGGTTGAAAAAACCGCCCGTTGAGGCGGCTAAGACAGGATGGATACCTATGAAAAACAAAACCTCGCTCTACATCGCCAACGGCGCGATGGTCGCCGCGATCTACGTGGTGTTGACGCTGCTGTTCGCCCCGATCTCCTACGGTGCGATGCAGGTCCGGATCTCCGAAGCCCTCTGCATACTGCCCATGTTCACCGCGTCGGCCATCCCCGGGCTTTTCGTGGGCTGCGTGCTGGCGAATCTGCTGGGCGGCGCCATCGTCTGGGACGTGGTCTTCGGAAGCCTCGCCACGCTGATCGGCGCGGCGGGCGGCTACCTGCTTAGGAAGAACCGGTGGCTCGTGCCGATCCCCGCGATCGTCGCCAACGCGCTCATCGTCCCGCCGGTGCTGAAATACGGCTACGGCGTCGACATGCCGCTTTTGCTGATCGTCGCCTACGTGGCGGCGGGCGAGATCGTCAGCTGCTACGCGCTGGGGGAAATACTCTGCGGCGCGCTTCTGAAGATCAATCCGTTCAAGCAGCGTTAGAGTGTGTTTCTAAATGCAGGGAGATGCAATTTCGAGTGGATTTGCCTGCATTTCAAGGCGATTTTCCGCAGACTTGCTGGCGGCAAGTCAAGGGAAATCAACGCAGAAATGCAGGCAAAGACGCCGTAATTGCGCTG
>JAFRFY010000023.1 GCA_017434085.1 Clostridia bacterium | reverse complement strand
CGACACGATCTGCTTGCTTAAAGCAACAGCTGCTGTGTTGTCGTCAGTCAGCGATGGGCCCGCATCGCTTCCTTCCTCCGCCTTGCATCTGTTGCTTTATTCTGCGCATCTCATTGTCGGGATTCAGTTGCCGGAGTAATATCAATAAAAAACCGCGGGGACGTCAGTGTTGCGTCCCCGCGTCTTCTTCATGCCTGTGATGTCTGTGCTTCGCGTACCTCTTTTTCAGTATGGAACGATGGATGATGTTGGTGACGCACCCCGCCAGGATCAGCGCCAGCGGGATCAGCTTGAGGGTCTGCGTCCAGTCGGAGGGGTGGAAGCCGTACACGCCCAGCAGCCAGCCGGCGACGGCCACGGCCACATCCAGCACTATCAGCAGCCACGCGCCCCGGGCCCGGTTGCGGCGGATGAGGCAGATCAGCCCGAACAGTATGGTGAAGCACAGAAAAAGCAGCTTGAAGCCCAGCGCGCGCATCTCCGGGGTCTCGAATATGATGCCCATGTTGCGCACGAAGGAGGTGTGCTGCACGGCGCTCAGGTGGCGGATGCCCTTGGTCCAGGCCCAGAAGTCCTCCAGCCGTATCCACAGCTCGTAGCCCGATACGCCGAACAGCGCCACGGCTCCCAGCGTGATCATGTGGCGGCCCGAGAGGCGGGGGCGATGTCTTCGTTTCTTTTGTTCAGGCATGGTGGTTTGCTCCTCAGCTCGCGTTCGATGTGAATCCCTTGTGCGCGCTCTTGTTCTTGTACATCTCGGAGTCGGCGGCCTGGACCAGCTTGTCGAGCATGTGCTCGTCGTGGTCCACGGACTGTATGAGGCCGATCGAGAGGCTGAGCACGAAGGGATTGTCGGTCGTATGGTTGTATTCCTCCACGGCGCGGCGGATCTCCTCCGCCAGGTCGTTGCCCCGGTTGGCGGCGATCAGCAGGAACTCGTCGCCGCCGTAGCGCATCAGGAAATCCTCGGGCGCGGCGATGGCCTTGAGGATGTCGGCGGCGGCGCAGATGGCGGCGTCGCCGTACTCGTGGCCGAACCGGTCGTTGATGCCCTTCATGTCGTCCATATCGATGAACAGTATGCGGGCGGAGCCCTCCCGGTCGATCAGGTCCTTGTAGGTCTGCTGGCCGTAGCGGGCGTAGCCGAAGCGGTTGTAAAGCCCCGTCAGCGCGTCGTGCACGTAGAGGTTGTCCAGCACGCCGTTGAGGTGGTGCAGAAGCCCCTTCTTGCGCACGTTCTCAATGGCGATCTCGAGGAAGCTGAATATGCTCTTGTGCAGGTTGAGCTTCGCCGCCTCGCTGATGCCGTCCATCACCAGGTAGCCGATGGAGTAGGTGTTGTAGTGCAGCGGGTAGAACACCAGAAAGCGCGCGGCGGCGCGGATGCTCCGGGGCAGCAGCTCGCGGGTGGGGAAGCGCGGGAAGGGGTTGCCGGGGTCGATGTCGCCGCCCTGCCCGCACACGGTGAGCACCATCTCGTCGCCGAAGGTCTCGGAATCGTGCTTCCACTGGGTCTTGTCGTAGTTGTCGAAGTAGTAGTCGTTGACGCACAGGTACACGTTGTCGCAGCCGAATATCTCGTGGTTCTGCTCCACGATGCCCCGCAGCTCCTGCAGGGTGGACACGTCGAAGAGCTCCTCGGCCATCTGGTCCTGCAGCACGTAGAAGTTCTTGAGGAATCGGTTCTGCCGGAAGTACTTCTGGCGCAGGTAGCCGGGCCGCATCGAGGCGCTGCAGCCGCAGGATTCCGATTTGATGACGGAGAAGGGGAAGGGGATGTAGTCGCGGTGCTCCCGGCCCTCGATCTTGTCGATCAGCACGTCCACGGCGGTGTAATTCAACTCGTCCATGTCGCGGTCGATGGTGGACAGCCGGGGGTTGGACAGCTCGGAGCTGGACAGGTTGTCGAAGCCGGTGACCATCACGTCCTGCGGGATGTGGCAGCCGCCCTCCGCCAGGGCCTCCATGAGTCCGAAGGCCATTTCGTCATTGGCGCACACGAAGGCGTCCGGCAGGGGCCTGCCCTCCCGAAGCCAGCGCTGGCCCACCTGCATGCCGTCGCTGGTGCGCCAGGTGCACTCGATGACCTCCGCGTCCTCCGGCGGTATGCCGTTTTCCCGGCAGGCGTCCAGAAAGCCGTTTTTGCGCATGTGGCCCTCGGGACAGCCGTTTTCAAGGATGCCGGTCAGGTGCGCCAGCCTGCGGGCGCCGTGGTCACGGATGAGGTGGTTGGTGATCTCCCGCACGGCCTCGCGGTTGTCCACGGTGATCAGCGTGCAGCCGTCGATGGGGCAGTCGATCGAAACCGCCGGGATGCCGGTGGTGGCCACCCGGCGGCTGATGGCATGCCGGATGCTCTCCAGCACGATCTGGCTGCCCTGTATAAGCAGCCCGTCGAACTGCGTCAGGTCGGGCAGGTTGAATATGGCGTACTCGCTGAAATCCTTTGAGGTGCCCTGATCCTTGCCGAAGCAGTCGAACACGCGGATGTAGACGTTGTCGTGGTCCGCGGCGTAGCGCTTCAGGCCGTGCAGGGTGGTTTCCACCAGTTCATAGTTCCAGTCTGCCGTGAAGAAGGCAATATTGTAAGTCCTCATCGCCGTACTCCCGATCAATCTATATCATTTCGCCTATATTACACCGATTATACTTACATAATATAATACTATAATTCCCGGAAATAATCAATAGGAAATTAACAATTCGCGGGATAAAAAAACGGCGGGCAGGGAGAATAAGCCTTGAATCCGCCGCAATGGACATGTTTTTGCCACATTGTGGCGGAATGTGAATAAATCTGGGTTTCTTCGCGGAATGGTTGCAGAATGTAGCCGGAATGGGTATAATGATGGTATAAATGTGATAATCGGGGTGATAAATATGTCAATGTATCCGCTCATACTGATCGCGGACGACGATCCGGTGGTGCACGAATCCCTGGGCCTCTACCTGGGTTCAGAGGGCTACGAGCATCAGAGCGCCTATGACGGACAGCAGGCGCTGGAGATGTGCGAGAGCCTGCATCCCGATATGATGGTGCTGGATCTGATGATGCCGAAGGTCTCGGGCATCGACGTGTGCCGCCAGATTCGGCAGACGAGCTCCCTTCCGATCATAATGCTCACCGCCAAGGGCGAGGAGATCGACCGCATACTGGGCCTCGAGCTGGGCGCGGACGACTACATCGTGAAGCCCTTCTCTCCCCGCGAGGTGCTGGCGCGCATCAAGGCGGTGCTGAGGCGCTTCTCCGAAAAGGCCGGGGAGGAGGACAGCTCCATCATACGGCTTCCGCAGCTGGAGATCAGCCTGGAGAACTACCAGGTGAAGGTGGCGGGCAAGGTGATCCCCTGCACGCCCAAGGAGGTCGAGATACTGCACATGCTGACCTCCAACGTGGGCCAGGTGTTCTCCCGCGAGCAGATACTCTCCAGGGTCTGGGGCTACGATTACTTCGGCGATACCCGCACCGTGGACGCGCACATCAAGCGCATCCGCCAGAAGCTGCCCCAGGAAAACGTGCCGTGGGCGCTTAAAACGGTCTACGGTGTAGGCTATCGATTCGAGGTCAACGCATGAAGAAGAGCAGTGTGCTGATCCGGCGCGCTGCACTGTTCACGGCAACCGTGATGGCTGTCACGGTTGCCGTCAGTATGTGCGCCTATATCGCGGGCACATGGATCCAATTAAACGTCATCGCCCGGGGCCAGCTGAGGCCCCAGGCGGAATACCTCTCGGGGCTGGTCGACACAGACGACTCAGACACCTCGAAGCTCCAGGACGCGGCGGGGATGCTCTACGCGGGCGGCGGCTACGCCTGGCTGGTGCGCCGCGACGCGGACGCGGTGAACCCCGTGGTGGGCAACGCCCCCTGGCCCGAGGAGAGCCTGAGGACAAGGAAGAACCCCCTGCGCCCCACGACCGTCAGGATCAACGGGCGGCTGTACGCCTACTGCGAATCGGCGGTCCGGGACGGCGCGGACGCCCCCCACGTGGGGGTGGCGCTGCCCATCCGGGGCGTCGGGCTGGGGCTATCGCTGGCGCTGATCGCCGTGCTGGTCAGCATCTGCTGCGGCATACTGGCGGGCAAGCTGTTCATCAAGCGCATGCTCAGGCCGGCGCTGGAGCCGGTGGCCCGCCTGCGCGACGCCGCCGTGGCCATGGCCGACGGGCACCTGGACACCCGCGCGGACGACAGGGTGGACGGCGAGCTGGGCCAGCTGGGCAAGGCGTTGAACCACCTGTCCGACCAGCTCTCCCGCAATATGTACAACCTGATCGTGGAGCGCAACCGCCTGCGCAACATGTTGAACGGCCTCTCCGAGGGCATCGTGGCCATCGACGCCGACGGCAGGCTGACCCACACCAACCCGGCGCTGGGCCGGCTGATCCCCCGGGCGAAGTCCGGCCAGCACTTCCCGGATCCCCGCATGAAGACCATCCCGGACAAGACCATCTGGGCCGACTTTGACCGCGTGATCGCCACCGGCGAGACCGTCACCCGCAACCTGGAATCCAAGGACATGATACTGCGCATGAAGGTGACGCCCATACGCGACGAGCTCAAGGCCATCGCCGGCGCGGTGGGCCTGTTCTCGGACATCACGCAGATGGAGCGCCTGGAGAAGACCCGGCGCGACTACGTCTCCAACGTCTCCCACGAGCTGCGCACGCCGCTGACGGTCATGCGCGCGCTGATCGAGCCGTTGAAGGAGGGCATGGTCACCGAGGAGGCCGACCGCCAGCGCTACTATGACATCATCCTCCGGGAGATCATGCGCCTGTCGCGGCTCATCAACGACCAGCTGGAGCTCTCGCGCCTGCAGAGCGGCACGCTGTCCATCGAGAAGAGCGTCATCCGCCTGGACGACGTGGTGTACGACGTGTGCGACCGCTACGGCACCATCGCCGCCGAGCACGGCCTGGAGCTGAAGGTGGGCACCGCTTTCACCGCCGGCCCCCCGGTGGACGCCAACGCCGACCGGGTGGAGCAGATGCTGATCATACTGGTGGACAACGCCATCAAATACACCGAGGCGGGCTCGGT